>NZ_JBHWIJ010000471.1:0-4014 GCF_042732255.1 Kitasatospora sp. NPDC059803
CGGCACCCCTGCGCAGGGGTGCCGGCCACCGGCGTACGCCGCACCGCGTCAGTCGCGGTTCACCGCATCAGTAGCGGTACTGATCCGCCTTGTACGGGCCCTCGACCGGGACGCCGATGTAGTCGGCCTGGTCCTGGCTCAGGGTGGTCAGCTTCACGCCGAGCGCGTCGAGGTGCAGCCGGGCGACCTTCTCGTCCAGGTGCTTGGGCAGCACGTAGACGCCGATCGGGTACTGCTCGGTCTTCGTGAACAGCTCGATCTGGGCGATCGTCTGGTTCGCGAAGGAGTTGGACATCACGAACGACGGGTGGCCGGTCGCGTTGCCCAGGTTCAGCAGGCGGCCCTCGGAGAGGACGATGATGGTGCGGCCGTCCGCCTTGCGCCACTCGTGGACCTGCGGCTTGACCTCGGTCTTCACCACGCCGGGCAGCTGCGCCAGGCCGGCCATGTCGATCTCGTTGTCGAAGTGGCCGATGTTGCCGACGATGGCCTGGTGCTTCATCCGGGCCATGTGGGAGGCCATGATGATGTCCTTGTTGCCCGTGGTGGTGATGAAGATGTCGGCCGTCTCGACGACGTCCTCCAGGGTGGCGACCTGGTAGCCGTCCATCGCCGCCTGGAGCGCGCAGATCGGGTCGATCTCGGTGACGATGACGCGGGCGCCCTGGCCGCGCAGCGACTCGGCGCAGCCCTTGCCGACGTCGCCGTAGCCGCAGACGACGGCGACCTTGCCGCCGATCAGGACGTCGGTGGCGCGGTTGATGCCGTCGATGAGCGAGTGGCGGCAGCCGTACTTGTTGTCGAACTTCGACTTGGTGACCGAGTCGTTGACGTTGATCGCCGGGAACAGCAGCTGGCCGTCACGGTGCATCTCGTACAGGCGGTGGACACCGGTGGTGGTCTCCTCGGTCACGCCCTTGATGGTGGCGGCGACCTCGGTCCACTTGTTCGGGGAGTCCTTGAGGGTGCGGTTGAGCAGCTCCAGGATGATCCGGAACTCGTCGTTGTCCGCGGTGGACGGGTCCGGCGCGGCACCGGCCTTCTCGAACTCGACGCCCTTGTGGATCAGCAGGGTGGCGTCGCCGCCGTCGTCCAGGATCATGTTCGGGGTCTTGCCGTCAGGCCAGGTCAGGGCCTGCTCGGTGCACCACCAGTACTCGTCCAGGGTCTCGCCCTTCCAGGCGAAGACCGGCACGCCCTGCGGGTTCTCCGGGGTGCCCTCCGGGCCGACCGCGATGGCGGCGGCCGCGTGGTCCTGGGTGGAGAAGATGTTGCAGGAGCACCAGCGGACCTCGGCGCCCAGGGCGGTCAGGGTCTCGATGAGGACGGCGGTCTGCACGGTCATGTGCAGCGAGCCGGTGATGCGGGCGCCGGTCAGCGGCTTCGACTCGGCGTACTCGGCGCGGATCGACATCAGGCCGGGCATCTCGTGCTCGGCCAGCTGGATCTCCTTGCGGCCGAACGGCGCCAGGGAAAGGTCGGCGACCTTGAAGTCACCGGTGGTGTCGGTCGACATGCGTCTGCTCCTCGCTGATGGGGTGGGCGTGGCCAAGGTCCTGTGTGTGCGGTCGCAGCGGGGCGGGGCCGTACGGGTGCACGGCTACGCCGGGGCGGCCGGATCCGTGGTGCTGGACCGGTTCCCTGCTGCGCAGCACAAACCGTCGGAGGACCTCTCTCCCTCGACCGGGGCACACCCCGCAGGGGCGGACCGCCGATCAACCGCCATCAGCAGCGACGTTCTGGCTCTGGTGACGAATCTACACCGGCGGCCCCACCGGCCGTCCGCCGATGAGCGATTTCGGCCTCGGACCGGACGGGTCCTCAAGCGGATCCCAGCCGGCGCCCTGGTCTGCCCCCGGCCGGCCCCGGCCAGGGGCGGACCGGCGCCGGTCAGTGCGAGGCGCCGGGCCCGGGCCCGCCGGGGGTGGCCGCCGGGTCCTCGCCCGCGGCGGCCTTCTCGGCGCTGTAGACGTCGGGCTCCAGGTAGATCGCCCGCGCGATCGGGACCGCGGCCCGGACCCGCTCCTCCGCCGCGTCGATCGCCTGCGCGACGCGGGCCGCGCTGTCCTCCGCGTTGACCGCGATCTTGGCGGCGACCAGCAGTTCCTCCGGCCCCAGGTGCAGGGTGCGCATGTGGATCACGCCGGTGACGGCCTCGCCGTCCACCAGCGCCTCGCGGATCCGGCGCACCGAATCCCGGTCGGCGGACTCGCCGAGCAGCAGCGACTTGGTCTCCAGGGCGAGCACCACCGCGATCACCACCAGCAGGAGGCCGATGCCCAGGGTGCCGACGCCGTCCCAGACGCCGTCGCCGGTGACCACGGTGAGCGAGACGCCGAGCAGCGCGAGCACCAGGCCGATCAGCGCGCCGGCGTCCTCCAGCAGCACCACCGGCAGCTCCGGGGCCTTGGCGGTGCGGATGAACTGCACCCAGCCCTGGCCGCCCTTGGCCTTCGCCGACTCGCGCATCGCGGTGAGGAAGGACCAGCCCTCCATCGCGACGGCGAAGAGCAGCACGCCGACCGCCCAGCCCCAGGAGTCCAGCTTCTCCGGGTGGTTGACCTTGTGCCAGCCCTCGTAGATCGCGAACAGGCCGCCGACGCTGAAGAGGACGATCGCCACCAGGAAGCCGTAGACGTAGCGCTCGCGGCCGTACCCGAACGGGTGCTCCTCGTCCGCCTCCCGGCGCGCCCGCTTGCCGCCGATCAGCAGCAGCACCTGGTTGCCCGAGTCGGCGACCGAGTGCACGCCCTCGGCCAGCATCGACGAGGAGCCGGTGAAGCCGAAGGCGGTGAACTTGGCCACCGCGATCGCCAGGTTCGCGGACAGTGCCGCGACCAGTGCCTTGGTGCCGCCTTCTGTACTCATGCTTCGGGTCCCTCCGCCGCAATGGCTGGTCGCGCTGCTCCGTCGAGCGCTTACCGTACCGGCCGTGCGGCGCGGCTCAGGACTGCGCGGCGGCGAGCCCGAGGTAGACGGCGGCGAAGTCGGTCAGCGCGACCAGGTCGGCGAGCGCGTGCAGCGGGTCCGGCCGGCTGGTCGCGTACTCGGTCAGCCGGACGTCGTGGGCGCCGGCCAGCCGGTGCGCGCGGGTGACGCCGAAGCTGCGCGGGCCCGCGTCGTCCTCCGGCACCTCGGCCGGCCCGCCCTGCTCCTCGGGCGCGCCGCCGGGACGGACACCGGACTGGGCACCGGGCGCCCCCGGGACGTGCCGCAGCAGCAGGACCTGGAGGTGCAGCGGATCCGGCTCGTCGACCCGGTCGCGGAAGAAGTCGTCCGGGTCCGCGCCCGCGCCCAACTGGCCGGTGAACATGCCGCGGTGGGCGGTGAGCACCTGCGGCAGCGGCCCGGCCAGCGCCGGGCGGCCGGCCCGTTCGGCGAGCTGGGCGGCGAAGCGGGTGGCGACGGCCCCGGCGATCGGGCCCTCGGCCCACAGCAGCGGGACCGTCCCGGCCAGCCGGGCGGCCAGGCCCTTGGCCGGGTTGGTGTACGCGGCGGCGTCGGGGCGGCAGCGGACGGCGGTCGCGTCCAGCAGGTCGGCGACGGCCGGCAGCGCGTCGTACGGCAGCTGGGTGATGCCGATCTTCTGGGCGAGCGCGAGCAGCGGGGCGAGGTGGGACCACAGCGCGGCCGGGTCCTCGGCGGGGAGGTCCGGCTCGGCGGCCGGGCCGGCGGGCGCCTCGTCCTCGGGCAGCGCGGAGGCCACGTACGGCAGCGGCAGCGCGCGCACCTGCAGCGCGGCCTCGGCCAGCGGGCTGCCCGCCGGGGCGGTGACCACGATCGCGCAGCCGCGCGCGTAGGCCTGCTCGGCGAGGCCGACCAGGCCCGGTTCGCCGCCGTCGGCGGAGCTGACCACCAGGAGGTCCAGCGGGCCGGCCCAGCCGGGCAGTTGCCAGCCGAGCCCGGCGGTGAAGGCGGGCGGCGCGCCGGCCCGGTCGGCGCGCGGGGCGGGCGCCAACGTCGGCGGCAGCGTGGTTATCAGGCCCGCCGGGCCGGCCCCCGCGGGCACGCTCT
>NZ_JBHWIJ010000472.1:0-3940 GCF_042732255.1 Kitasatospora sp. NPDC059803
GCTGCGGCCCGCGCAGCGCGGGCACGGCCAGGGCCACCACGGCGCCGCTGCGGGCGTCCAGCACCGGCGAGCCGGCCGGCACCGCGACGCCGGCGACCACCGGCGGGTCGAGCAGCAGCACCCCGCCGACCCCGCCGTACCCGGCCCCGGCGGCACCCAGCAGACCGCAACGCAGCGCCACCACGTGCCCGTCCTCGCCGGCCAGCGCGGGCAGCAGCACCTCGCGCCCGGCCCCGAGGGCCGCGACGGGCAGCGGCGGCACGGGCAGCCCGCCGACCGCGTCGGTGCGCAGCAGGGCGAGCCCGTGCCCGGGCAGCGGCAGTACGGCGTCCGGGCCCAGCACCCTGGTCTGCCCGCCGGGGGTGTGCAGGACGATCCGGTCCAGGCCGGTGACGCTCTCGTGGGCGGTGAGGACGGTGCCCTGCGGGTCGGCGACGAACCCTAAGCCGTGCAGTCGCCCGTTGAGGTCGCGGATCCGCAGCAGGTACCGCCCCGGGTCTCCCGCCACGCCGTCGCCGTCCAGGAATCCCGGCATTCGCACTGCCCTCCCCGCAGGCCGGACGGCCCGGGGGCGGGCTCGTCACGGCGACCTGCTCGCCGTCGGGGAGCCTGCCCGCCCGGGAGGCGGCCCCACCGCGCCTGCGCCGCTCACCACGGGCGTTCACCTCGCGCGCTCCCCCGGGCGGGTGACCCGTCCCCTCGCCGGAACGAACCTCCGGACCTCACCCGGAACCCCGGACCTCGCCGAAACACCCCCCGAACGAGCGAAACCCCTCCCGGGACGACTCCCGAACGAGCGAAACCCCCGCCGGAAGACTCCCGACGGGGGTGACGCGTGCGCTGCGGGGCGTCAGCCGACGAAGACCGCGACCGGCTTCGCCTGCCCGCCCGTCTCCTCGACCAGCGCGAGGAAGCGCCCGTCCGGCCCGAACACCGCGATCGGCCCGTCCACGCCCAGCCCGGGCGCCTTGAGCCGGGCGCCGTGCGACAGCTTCTCCGCCTGCGACTCGTCCAGGTCCCAGCGCGGGAAGGCGGCGGCCGCGGCCTCCCCGATCGGCAGCACCTGCAGCCCCGTCGGGGACTCGCCGGTGACCGCGGCCTCCAGCTGCTCCAGGGTGTGCGCCGACTCCACCGAGTACGGCCCGACCCTGGTGCGCCGCAGCGCGGTGAGGTGGCCGCCGACGCCGAGCCCGGCGCCCAGGTCGCGGGCCAGCGCCCGGATGTAGGTGCCGGAGGAGCACTCGACGGTCACGTCCAGGTCGATCACCGGCGTGCCGTCCTCGGCGAGCGCCGCGCGCTGTGCGTGCACGGTGAAGGAGTGGATCGTGGTGGGCCGGGCCGCGAGCTCGAAGTCCTCGCCCTCGCGCACCCGCGCGTACGACCGCTTGCCGTCGATCTTGATCGCGCTGACCTTGGAGGGCACCTGCATGATCTCGCCGGTGAGCGCGGCGATCCCGGCGTCGATCGCCTCCCTGGTCACCCCGTCGGCCGGGGCGGACGCGGTGACCTCGCCCTCCCGGTCGTCGGTGACGGTGGTCTGGCCGAGCCGGATGGTCGCCTCGTACGTCTTGGCGGTGAGCATCAGGTGGCCGAGCAGCCGGGTGGCCCGCTCGACGCCGATCACCAGCACGCCGGTGGCCATCGGGTCGAGCGTGCCGGCGTGCCCGACCTTCCGCGTCCCGGCCAGCCATCGCAGCTTGGCGACGACCCCGTGGGAGGTGATGCCCTCGGGCTTGTCGACGATCACCAGGCCGTCCGGGCCGGTGCCTTTGCGCTTCATCAAGTTCTTTCTCTAAAAAGCGGTCAAGAGATGATCAACGTACCGGTCGCAGCGCGCTCCGGAACCGTTCGACCACCGCGGCCACGTCCTCCCGGGCGCTGAACCCGGCCGCGAAGACGTGCCCGCCGCCACCCAGCTCGGCGCAGGCGGCGGCGACGTCCACCGCGCCCTTGGAACGCGAGGAGCCCCGCAGCGTGCCGTCCGGGTCCTGCTTGAGCACCAGCGCCACCTCGGCCTCGGCCGGGCGGCGCAGGATGTCGATCAGCCCCTCGATCTCCTCGACCGTGACGCTGAACAGCACCAGGTCCTGGTACGGCACCCAGGTCCACACCAGGCCCAGCCCGCCGGCCGCGTCCGGCTCGTAGACGGCCCGGTCGAGCGCGCCTGCGAGCACCTTGAGGTAACCGAAGGAGGAGGTGTCCCACAGCTGCCGGGAGATCAGGTCGTGCCGGATGCCGGTGGCCAGCAGCCGCCCGGCGAGTTCGTGGGTGGCGGGCGTGGTGGCCCGGTACTTGAACGAACCGGTGTCGGTGGCGACGCCGGTGTACAGGCAGGTGGCCAGGTCCTGGTCGAGTTCGACGCCGAGCCGGCGCAGCAGTTCGTCGACCAGGACGGCGGTGGCCGGCGCGGTCGGGTCGATCAGCTGGTGGGTGCCGAAGCCCGGATTGGAGGCGTGGTGGTCGATCACCACCAGCACCGGCGCGGCGAAGGCCTTGCCGTGCAGCAGGCCGAGCCGGCTCTCCGCGGCCACGTCGAAGCAGAGCACCAGCTCGGGGACGTCCGGCACCTCGGCGGCCGGCACGATCAGCTCCTGGCCGGGCAGGAAGGCCAGCGACTCGGGCACGATCTGCGGGTCGTCGCCGAAGGAGACCCGCACCCGCTTGCCGAGCCCGCGCAGCGCCAGCGCGGCCGCCAACGAGGAGCCCAGGGCGTCGCCGTCCGGGCAGATGTGGCAGATCAGGTCGATCGACCGGGCCCGCCCGATCTCCGCCACCACCTGCTGCCAGAGCAGCTCGAAACCGCTCTCCTCGGTGCGCGGCCCCGGGAGCGCCACGAGGGCGTCCTCCACCGTGCTGGTGGAAGACGCCCCCGTGGTCGAACCGGCTCGCGAGGCGGCCTTCGCCGGCTCACCCGCCATGACTACTCGTCCTCGTCGTCACGCTCGGCCGCCGGAACCTTGTACGGGTCCGCCTCGCCGGCGTAGGTCGCGCCCGCGGCGGTGGTGCGCACCGCCGCGTCGATGGCCTTGGCCCGGTCGAGCAGGTCGTCGATGTTCCGGGCGTTGTCCGGCAGCGCGTCCGCGACGAAGGTCAGCGTCGGGGTGAAACGCACCCCGATCTTGCCGACCTCGGAGCGGATCACGCCCTTGGCGCTCTCCAGCGCTGCGGCCGTGGCCTCGCGCTCGGTCTCGTCGCCGAAGACGGTGTAGAAGACGGTGGCCTCGCGCAGATCCCCGGTCACCCGGGTGTCGGTGATGGTCACGAACCCCAGTCGCGGGTCCTTGACCCGCCGCTCCAGGGTCTGGGCGACGACCACCTGGATGCGGTCGGCGAGCTTGCGCGCCCTTGCGGTGTCGGTCACGTTGCCTCCTCGTGCAGTGGGTCCGGCATTCGGGTGAGCTGCGCACCCTTCGGGGCCCACGCCCCAAAGTACCGGCCCGCGCCCGGCCTTGCGGGCGCTCTGGGTCCTGATCCGTGTGAGAACGGCGACTTCCGCCGACCGCCTCCACGGCTCTCATTCATCGTCGTCGTTGTGGTACCTCCTCCTCGCGGAGAGGAGCTGCACCTCGGGGCGGCCGGCGACCAACCGCTCACAGCTGTCCAGGATCTCGGTGACGTAGCCGGCATCGCCGGCCACCACCGCGAGGCCGATCTCGGCCCTGCGGTGCAGATCCTGGTTCCCGGTCTCGGCAGCGCACACGCTGTACTTGCGCTGCAGTTCGGCCACGATGGGCCGCACGATCGAACGCTTCTCCTTGAGCGAGTGGACGTCGCCCAACAGCAGGTCGAAGGTGAGTGTTCCCACGAACATGTATGACAGGTCTCGCCGACCTGGAAGGCCTCGGGGGGGGGGGCCCCGGGCCGCGGGGCGCGCCAGGGGGGGGTACACGCCGCCACCGGGACCCGCCACCAACTATAAACCACCCGCGCCCCCACACGC
>NZ_JBHWIJ010000473.1:0-3937 GCF_042732255.1 Kitasatospora sp. NPDC059803
TTGTTTTTTTTTTTCTTTTCGGCGGGGCTGGCGGCCCGCCCGGGCGGTGCGGCGGCTGTGGGGGGGGGGGCCCCCGTCCCCCCCCACGGTGGGGTGTTGCTCATGGGTGGGCGGCTTGGGCTCGGGCTTGGGTGCGGCAGTGGGTGAGGGCGGGTTTGATGCGGGGCCGGGGGAGGGGGTGACGGTGAGGAGTTCGCTGAGAAACCGCTGGGCATCGGGTCAGCCTTGCCCTACGATCGCGCGAATGATCACTCATGGAGCGATAGTCGACACCGCCCTCGCCCGGATCACCGCTGGTTACGTGTTCCCCGAGAAGACGGCGGCCATTGAAGTGGCGATCCGGAACCGGCTGGCGGAAGGCGCTTATGAGGGCCTGGACGAGCGGGGGCTGTGCGAGCGGGTCACGGAGGACTTGCAGGGGGTGTGTCCGGACAAGCACCTGCGGCTGTTGTGGAGCGAGGAGCCGCAGTCGATGGACGAGGAGCCGGAGGACGTCGCCCGGGCCCGGTTCGAGCGGTACGCCCGGGAGAAGAACTACGGCATCCGGCGGGCAGAGCAACTCGACGGCAACATCGGCTACCTCGATCTGCGCATGATTCCCCCGGCCGGGGTGGGCGGTCCCGCGATCGCCGCCGCGATGCAACTGGTCGCTTCCACCGAGGCGTTGGTCATCGACCTGCGGCAGTGCAGCGGCGGCTCACCGGAGGGCGTTCAGCTGTGGTGCAGCTACTTCTTCGCTGACGACGAGGTGCACCTCAACGACATCTACGACCGGGCTACCGACTCCACCCGCCAGTACTGGACCCTCGGGCACCTCGCCGCGCCGCGCTATTCGGACCGGCCGGTGGCGGTGCTGACCAGCGACTTCACTTTCTCCGGTGGGGAGGAGCTGTCGTACAACCTGAAGGTGCTCAAGCGGGCGACGCTGGTCGGGCAGACGACGCGTGGTGGCGCCCACCCGACGGCCCGTATTCCTGTTGCGCCGCATGTGACGGTGACCGTGCCGGCGGCCCGCTCGATCAACCCGGTCACCGGCACCAACTGGGAGGGCGTTGGCGTGGAGCCGGACGTGGCGGTTGCCGCTGAGGACGCGCTGGAGAAGGCACTGGAACACCTTCGCGCGTAGTTGAGTCCCCCGGCTGCTCAGTCCTGAGCAGCCGGGGGGCCTATGCGAGGCAACTGGTGCGGCGCGGTCACGCTCAAGGCTCTCAGCCACCCCGGGGCCCGCCGCCCCCGTGAGCGGCGGGACCTGGGGGTGGCGGGTCAGGCGGGGTGGATGCCCGGGTTGCCGGCCTGGGTGACGAAGGAGGCGGCGGTGGTGACGGTGCCGCCGGGGCGGGTGATGTGGGAGACGGCGCGGTAGTCGGCGCGGACCTGGTGGCGGTCCAGGGTGAGGGTGGTGTAGCCGCGCCGCCCGTCGTAGAACTTCATGTGCGGGTTGGCCGACATCAGGTTCTGCCAGTTGGACGGCTTCTCCTCGCCGTCGCCGTCGCTGCTGATCGAGGTGCCGACGAACTCCACGCCCACGGTGCGCGAGTCCGGCTTGTCGAAGTCGCGCTTGACGTCCAGGGCGTAGGCGACGTGGACGTCGCCGGTCAGGAGCACCAGGTTCTCCACCCCGGCCCGGTCGACGGCGGTCAGGAAGCGCTCGCGGGCGGCCGGGTAGCCGTCCCAGGCGTCCATGGAGAGCTTGGAGCGATCGGCGGTGGTGTTCTTGCGGCGGGAGAAGACGACCTGCTGCGGCACGACGTTCCAGGTCGCCCGGGAGCGGTGCAGGCCCTCGGCGAACCAGCGTTCCTGGGCGGCGCCCATCAGGGTGCGCCGCGGGTCCTCGGACTCCGGGGTGGGGTACTGCCAGCCGTCGCCGTTGGCCTGGTCGTCGCGGTACTGGCGGGTGTCGAGGATGTCGAACTGCGCGAGCTGCCCGAAGTGGACGCGCCGGTAGAGGGTGAGCTCGGTGCCGCGCGGCTGCGGCATCCGCAGCGGCATGTTCTCCCAGTACGCGCGGTAGGCGGCGGCGCGGCGGGCGATGAACGGCGCCGGGTCCTGGCCCTTCTCGGGGATGCCGGCCGCGTAGTTGTTCTCCACCTCGTGGTCGTCCCAGGTGACGTACCAGGGGTGGGCGGCGTGCGCGGCCTGGAGGTCGGGGTCGTTCTTGTAGAGGGAGTAGCGCAGCCGGTAGTCCTCCAGCGTGGCGGTCTCGTGGTTGAACAGCGCCGGCAGGGTGCGGTCGGTGTACTTGCGGTCGCCGCCCGCCGCGTCGATGCCGTACTCGTAGATGTAGTCGCCGACGTGGAACACCGCGGCCAGGTCCTCGTCGGCCAGGTGGCGGTAGGCGGTGAAGTAGCCGTCCTCGTAGGCCTGGCAGGACACCAGCCCGAAGCGGACGGCGTCCAGCCTGCGCCCGCGCTCCGGCGCGGTGCGGGTGCGGCCCACGGGGCTGCTCCAGGCGCCGACGGTGAAGCGGTACCAGTACACCCGGTCCGCGTCGAGGCCGTCGACGTCCACGTGCACCGCGTAGTTGAACTCGGCGTGCGCGCGGGCGCTGCCGCGCCGCACCACCTTGCGGAACCGCTCGTCGCGGGCCAGCTCCCAGCCCACCCGCACCGAGCCGGCGGGCGGCAGCCCGGCGCCGGGCTCCAGCGGGCGCGGCGCCAGGCGGGTCCACAGCACGACGGCCCCGGGCAGCGGGTCGCCGGAGGCCACGCCGAGGGTGAACGGGTTGCCGGTGATGGCGCGCGGTCCGAACTCGGCGTCCTCGGCGTGCGCGGACGGCAGGTTGACGGTGAACGCCAGCGCGGCGGCGGCCGAGGTGACGGTGAGGAAGCGGCGCCGGTCCAGCCGCGCGGCGGCCTCGCGCAGCTGCTGGTCGGGGGAGGGGCGGTCGGCAGGGCGGGTCATGGGGTGAAGGCCTTTCGCTGCTCGGCGGTGTGCGAAGGAATTCGAGTGGACCGCGCCGTACGCCAGGGGTCGGAATTCCGGCAGCCGAGTGATCATCTGATGGGGGAACCGTGAAGGTCCGACAAATCACCCTGGGTGGACGGAAATGGACGCGCGTAGCGCCCCCCGCGCGAACCGGTCCACTTGGCCCGCGACCGCAGACCGTCCAGTCCCCGACCGGGCCCGCCACCGGCCCCGGCCCGCCCGCAGGCCCCGCCCCGCAGTCGCCCGGCAAAACCCCGAACCCGCACGAGGGGACGGCTGCTCCGTACCCGGAACGGGCCGCGCGACCCGGGCCGCCCCGCACTGCACAGGGCCGCTGGCCAAGTCAAGAAAAACCACCCGAACGGGTGGGTCCACTTTTACGCCGGAGCGCGGTCGTGATGTACAACACGCTGGCACCCCAAGCGAGTTGACTGATAGGAATCACCCCGGGGGACCCGCCCATCAGCTCACACCTCTGGGAGGGAACCATGAAGAACCGCTTTGTACGTCGTGCGGGTGTTGTGGTGGCCGGCCTCGCCGTCCTGACAGTCGGCTTCGGCAGCACGGCGGCCATGGCGGCCGCCCCGGCCCCGGCCCCGGTCGCAGTGGTCCAGAACGTCACGCCCGCCATCACGGACGTGCAGACCTGGACCTACGTCACCGGCCCGCTGGAGACCACGCTCACCCTCGACACGACCGCCCGCTCCGCGTCCATCGTGGTGTACGCGAACGTGCCGTTCCTCGGCAAGGTCAAGGTCGGCAGCGCCTCCGGCAGCCTGACCGAGGGCATCACCTTCCACCTGGGCCTGTCGCCGTTCGTCAACGGCACGCAGAGGTTCTACCTGGTCGGCGACGACGTGCACCTGTACTACGACTTCGACGCGCTCGGCAAGCACTACACGGGCGACGTCAAGCTCGGCACGCTCCCGCCGTTCTAGCAGCCCCGCTCCACACCACCGGCGCGGGGGGGGCGCCCCCCCCCCCGCGGCGCCGGCGGCCGGGGCCCCGCCCC
>NZ_JBHWIJ010000474.1:0-3919 GCF_042732255.1 Kitasatospora sp. NPDC059803
CGAGCAGCGCGGCCGTGTGGCCGAGCGCCTTGGCGTGGGCCTCGGCGGCCCGGGCGGCCGTCCCGCCGTTGACCACCAGGACGACCACCTCCCGGCGCACCGGGCGGGTCAGCGCGACGTCCGCGTAGAACACGTCCCCGCCCTCGGCGAGCTGCGCCCAGTAGCGCTCCTCGCCGAAGGAGAGTTCGTGCTGCTGCCAGGGGTGCGCCTCGCCGACCGTCAGCACCAGGATGTCGCCCGGGTTGCGGCCGGCGTCCAGCAGTCGGTCGACCGCGTCGTCCGCGTGTTCCAGCGCCTGCGCCGGGGTGGCGGCGACGCGCTGGATCTCGACCTGCGGTTCGGCGCCGCCCGAACGGCGCTGCGCCGGCGGGGGCTTGGGGATCAGTCGCGGCGGACCGGAGCGGTCGGCGCGCGGGGGTGTCGGGCGCGGCGGTGCCGGACGGGGGCCGGGCACCGGAACGGCGGCGACGGTGGTGGGTGCGGTGGAAGAAGCGCCGCCGTTGGCAGGCGCGCGGAGGGCTTGTGCGTCCGACTCGCGGGGGAAGGGAACGCCGGGGCCCGGGAGGCTCTCGTGAATCTCCGACTCCTCGGGGAAGACAGGCATACCCGGATATCTATCAAATGCCGCTCGAACACGCACGCGCACCCCACCCATTGGGCACCGCACATCCACCGCCCCACCCAGGCAATTCCAGACGGACCGTCAGAAACCGAGCGTCAACTGTTCGTCGGCGGAGCCTTCGGCCGCACCCGCGACGTCACGGACGCGCTTCAGGTGCCGCCACTTCGGCAGCGCGTCCAGGTATGCCCAGGAGAGCCGGTGATGCCCGGTGGGGCCGAACTCCTCCAGCGCGGCGCGGTGCACCGGGGACGGGTAGCCGGCGTTGTCCGCGAAGCCGTATTCCGGGCATTCCTCGCCGAGTTCGGCCATCAGCCCGTCGCGGTGGACCTTGGCGAGCACCGAGGCGGCGGAGACGCAGATGCAGGACTGGTCACCCTTGATCACCGTGCGCACCTGCCAGGGGCCGCCCAGGTAGTCGTGCTTGCCGTCCAGGATCACCGCGTCGGGCTCGACCGGCAGCGCCTCCAGCGCGCGGACGGCGGCCAGCCGCAGCGCCGCCGTCATGCCGAGCTCGTCGCACTCCTGCGGCGAGGCATGGCCGAGCGCGTAGGCGGTGACCCAGTCGGCGAGGACCGGGGCGAGCGCGCGGCGGCGCAGTTCGGTGAGCAGCTTGGAGTCGGTCAGCCCCTCCGGGGCCTTGCGCAGACCGGTGACGGCCGCGCCCACGGTGACCGGGCCGGCCCAGGCGCCGCGCCCGACCTCGTCCAGGCCGACGACGATCTTGGCGCCGGCGCGGCGGAGCGAGCGCTCGACGGAGTGCGTCGGCGGGACGATGGGCATCGCGAATTCCGTTCGGCGAAGGGGCAGCCCGTTCAGCTGGGCAGCATCCAGCCTAAGCCCCTCCGCTCAGCCGCCCGGGCCGACCGCCGGCGGCCCGCCCACCGGCCCGCCCACCAGGCCGCCCGCCCGAACCGCTCACCCCGGCCGCCCGCCCGAACCGCTCGGCGCCAACCGTCGGCGCCAACCGGCCGGCAGCCCCGCCCGCGGAGCCGCGGCCGCAGCCGCCCTCAGGCGCGGATCAGCGGGTACAGCACCTCGTCCATCAGCCGGGCCCCGAAGCCCGGCCCCATGTTCTCCCGGCCGCAGATCTTCACCTGGTAGAGCAGCATCGCCGGGACGACGTCCGCGACCAGCGCGGTGGCCGCGCCGGGCCGGACGTCGCCGCGGTCCGCGCCGCGCCGGCGACGCCTTCCATCGTCAGCCGCGCGTATCCGCCGGAGGTGAGCTGGTCGATCGTGGCCTCGAAGATCGCGTTCTCCAACTCCTTCCCCCGGCGCCGCACCGGCCGCGTGAGGGCCTCACGGGCGACCCGCATCGGGCAGTGAGCCGCCGGTTCGGGCGCCGCCCCCGATGGCGCCGCGGGTGACGGGGGCGCGTCCGCCGCCTCAAGCGGTCGGGCGCCCGCCCGACCGGTCGCCCGGTCCGCCGTCAGACGCCGCACCAACCGATCCATCGCCACCATCCTTAGGGAACGCTTGCGTTCACAATCAGGCCCAGGATATCGTCCACATTAGTGAACGATCCCGTTCCTTCCTAGCCCGCGCCAGACCGTGGGCTCACGCCGGACCAGTCGGTCCGCAGCATACGAAGCACGCAGCCAGGCACATAGCCAGCAGGGGGCACAATCGTGGCTATCTCCGACACGATCAGCAAGAACTCACCACCACAGAGCAGCCAGGGCCGGGGCAAGGGCATCACCCTGACCGTCATCGCGGCCACGCAGTTGATGGTGGTGCTCGACGCCACCATCGTGAACATCGCGTTGCCGCAGATCAGGGACGCGCTGAACTTCTCGACCACCAACCTGTCGTGGGTCATCAACGCCTACACGCTGACCTTCGGCGGGCTGCTGCTGCTCGGCGGGCGCGCGGGCGACATCCTCGGCCGCCGCCGGGTGTTCATCTTCGGGACCTTGCTGTTCGGCTTCGCCTCCCTGCTGGGCGGCTTCGCCCAGGACGGCGGGATGCTGCTGGCCGCCCGCGCGCTCCAGGGCATCGGCGGCGCGATCTGCTCACCGACGGCATTCGCCCTGATCGCCACCAACTTCGAGGAAGGGCCGGAACGCAACAAGGCGTTCGGCGTCTTCTCGGCGGTGGCCGGGTCCGGTGCCGCGATCGGCCTGCTGGCCGGCGGTCTGCTCACCGAGTACCTGGACTGGCGCTGGGTCTTCTTCGTCAACGTGCCGATCGCGGCGCTGATCGCGCTCGCCGCACCGCGCTACATCGCCGAGTCCGAGCGCCACGCGGGCCGCTTCGACCTGCCGGGCGCACTCACCTCGACACTCGGCCTGGTCGGCCTGGTCTACGGGTTCATCCGTGCCGCCTCGGACGGCTGGTCGGACAGCATCACGCTCGGCTCCTTCGCGGGCGGCGTGCTGCTGCTCGCCGCGTTCGTCGTGATCGAGAACCGCACCGACCAGCCGATCACCCCGCTGCACCTGCTCGCCAACCGCAACCGCACCGGCGGCCTGGTGATGATGCTCTGCCTGGCCGCGGCCATGTTCGGCATCTTCTTCTACATCACGCTCTTCGTGCAGGGCCCGCTCGGCTACAGCCCGCTGAAGGCCGGCGTGTCCTTCCTGCCGATCAGCGTGTCGATCATCATCGCCGCGCAGCTCGCCTCCAGCCTCCAGGCCAAGTACGGCCCGAAGCCGTTCATGGCGGGCGGCGCCCTGCTGGTCACCGTCGGCCTCACCTGGCTGACCCAGATGAGCAAGGACAGCGGCTACCTAGACGGGGTGCTCGGCCCCACGGTCATCTTCGGCTTCGGCATGGGCCTGATCTTCGTCCCGGTGATGCTGCTCGCGGTCGCGGGCGTCCCCGGTCAGGAGACCGGCGCCGCATCCGGCCTGCTGAACTCCATGCAGCAGATCGGCGGTTCGCTCGGCCTCTCGATCCTGACCACGGTCTTCGCGCACTACGCCACCGCCGAGGGCAAGCTCCAGCAGCCGAAGTTCCTCCAGTCGGCCACTCCGGACCAGCTGGCCTACCTCCAGCAGCACCACGAGTTCCCGAAGGGCACCGACGCCGCCAACTCGGTCCTCACCCAGGGGATTTCGCACGGCTTCATCGTGGGTGCCGTGCTCGCCGGGCTGGCGCTGGTGGTCTCGGTCTTCGTGATCAAGGCCAAGGCCAGCGACCTGCCGAGCGGGGCCTCCGGCGTCGCGATGCACTGAGCCCGACCAGGGCACACCGCACCACAGCGCACCACACCGGGGCGGGGGGGGGGCGGCCCCGCGCAGCCACTATGCGGGCCATGCGACCCAGCGCAGCCACTATGCGGGCCATGCGACCCAGT
>NZ_JBHWIJ010000475.1:0-3905 GCF_042732255.1 Kitasatospora sp. NPDC059803
CCGGCCAAACCCCCAAAAAAAAAAAAAGCCCCCAAAAAAAACACACCCCCCCCAAAACAATGTTCTCGCCAACAACAAATCAAACAAACTCGACTGTAGCAGGCCCTGGCTCGTCGCGGTGGATGTTCCGCAGCCGGTCTTTCCGACCCCTCCCCCACGGGGGCGGCTCACCCGCCGACGGGATCGGCAACGGGTGGCGCCGCCAGGGCAGTTGGGAGGTCGGCGGCGGGGCCCGGTCGGACGGGTAAATTTTTCGGGCCGGGCGGGTCCGCCGAGCCGGGGCCGGCTGGTCCTGCCCTGTCACCCGGCGGGGTTCCGGCCCTCCGGAAGGGTCCGCTCCCCGGTTTTTCGGAGCATACTGATCGGGATGACGAAATCACCGGCAGTCCGGCGCCACCTGCCCACCAGTCCCTTCAAAGCCCCGGCCGAGGTGCCCCGCAAGCGGTTCGCCGCGGGCGACCGGGTCACCCACGACAAGCACGGCCTCGGCCGGGTCGTCGACGTCGAGGACGGCAGCGACATCGCGGTCCTCGTCGACTTCGGCTCCCGCCAGGAGCGACTCACCCCTCCGTACGCCGAGATGTGGAAGCTCTGACCCGGGGCTCCCTCCCGGGACACCAGGGCCCGGGCCCCGGAAAGATCCACGAGACCTTCCCCAGGACGCCGGACCGTGCGTAGGCCGTAGGACAGGCCGCGCGCACGGTCACGCGCCCGGCCTGCACCGAACCGTGCACGACGCCACCGAAGCCGGCGGCGGCGCAATAGTCTGGGTGCATGTCGAACTCTGATGAGCTCCTCGTTGACATCGCCGCCATGGTGGAGTCCGAGCACAGCAACCAGATGTCCTTGACCGTGGTGGTCCCCGGAGCGGTCATCACCGGCCGGCTCGCACCGATGGCCCTCTGGTTCGAGCGGGTGTCGGAAGTCCTGCACACCTCACAGCACTTGAAGCCGTTCGCCGCCCTCTTCTCCCCGCCCTCCGCCAGCGTGCCCGCACGGCCGACGCACCTGCACCTGCACCGGGCGCGGATCCTCCAGGGCGACTTCGGACTGCCCCACACCGGCGGCATGTACCGGATCGCCATCGAGGACGTGAGCAGTTGGACGGTGGGTGACCTCAGCTACTCCGACGCCTGACCTCCGAGCCTGACCTCCGACAGGCCCCGGGCGCGCCACACGGCCGCCCGGGGCCCTGTCCGTGAACACGGGCCTGCGCCGCGCCGTCAGCGGCCGGTGAGCGAGCGGAGCTCGGCGGCGTAGAGCTGGGCGGGGTCGAATCCCATGCCGGTGAAGTGGCCGGCGAGTTCGAGGGAGAGCACGCCGTGCAGCCTGGTCCAGACGGCGAGGGCGAGGTGGAGGACCGCCGGCGGGGCCGGGTGCTCCCCGGCCCAGGCCCGGTGTTCGGCGAGGTGGGCGTCGAACGGGGACGGCGACACGGCCGGTGCCTGCTCCGCCGGTGACAGCTCGGCGGTGCAGGCGTCGAGCAGGACGGCCATGATCTCGACGGAGATCCGGGTGGTGTCCTCGGGCGCCCGGTAGCCGGGCACGGGGGTGCCGTAGACGAGCAGGTACCGCTGGGGGTCGTCCAGGGCCCACCGGCGCAGGGCCTGCGCCAGTCCGGCCAGGTCGGCACCCGCGGCGGCCCGGGCCTGGAAGGCGTCGGCGAGGCTCCGGTAGGCGTCCCGGACGAGTTCGGTGATCAGCTCGTCGCGACTGGCGAAGTACCGGTAGAGGGCCGGGCCGCTCATGCCCATCCGCTTGGCGATGGCGTTGAGGGACAGCGCGGAGGCCCCGGCGGTGGCGATCTGCTCCCAGGCGCGCTCCTTGATCTCCTCCTGCACCTGGGCGCGGTAGCGCTCCCGGGGAGTCCTCACATCCGACGCGCCCATGGCCGCCTCCAGACCTCACGACGATGACATCACCATCTCGTTAGAGGCTATCACTCTCCCTCTTGACTCTCACCGACGCCTGCCGTTATAACTTCTAACGAAGGCAATACCATCTATCGAGAAGGAGGGCGTCATGGACACCGAACGCCTCGTCCAGGTCGTACTGCCGGGCATCGTGGCGCCGGAGGGCCTGGAGATCCGGCACGGAGCCGTGCCGCAGGCCGGCCGGGGGCAGGTCCTGATCGCCATGGAGGCGAGCGGCGTCTCGTTCGCCGAGCAGCAGATGCGCCGCGGCCGGTACTACGACCAGCCGCCGTTCCCGTTCGTCCCCGGCTACGACCTGGTCGGCCGGGTGCTGGCCACCGGCGAGGGCGTCGACCCGGGGCTGGCCGGGCAGCGGGTGGCCACGCTGATGAAGGTCGGCGGGTGGGCCAGCCACGTGGCGGTCGACGCCGCCGACGCCGTGCCCGTCCCGGACGGCCTCACCGCGGCCGAGGCGGAGACCGTGGTGGTCAACGGCATCACGGCCTGGCAGCTGCTGCACCGCCGGGCACGGGTGCGCGCCGGGCAGCGGATCCTGGTGCACGGCGCCTCCGGCGGGGTGGGCTCCGTCCTGGTCCAGCTGGCACGCGCGGCCGGCGTGCAGGTGATCGGCACGGCGTCCGCGCGGCACCACGACGCCCTGCGGGAGCTCGGCGTGACCCCGGTCGACTACCGCACGGAGGACGTGGCGGCCCGGGTCCGGGAGCTGGCGCCCGGCGGGGTGGACGCCGTGTTCGACCACGTCGGCGGGCGCAGCGTGATCGACTCCTGGCACCTGCTCGCCCCCGGCGGCACGCTCGTCGCCTACGGCAGCGCCTCCACCCGCGACGACACCGGCTCCAAGCAGTGGCCGGTGCTGAAGATCCTCGCCCGCACCTGGCTCTGGAACACCCTGCCCAACGGCCGCCGCGCCCACTTCTACAACATCTGGGCCGGCCGCACCCTCGGCCGGGACCGCTTCCGCGCCCGCCTCCGGTCCGACCTCGCCCAGGTGTTCGCCGCCGTCGCCCGTGGCGACGTCACCGCCCGGATCGCCGCCCGGCTCCCGCTCGCCCGGGCGGCCGAGGCCCTGCGGCTGGCGGAGTCCGGGACCGTCAGCGGCAAGATCGTCCTGATTCCCTGACCTGCGGGGCGCGAGGGCGCGGGGCACGGCAATGGCCTGGCAATGACCCGGCAATGGTTCAGACCATTGACGGCCCGGACGGGGGCTTCTACGGTGTCAGCACCGACCTGACGCAGGCATGCCACGATCTTCGGCCGCGCCCCCACGCGCGCGCCCTACGTCGGGCGCACACTCCATCCACCCCCACGGAGGAGCACCATGCGCAAACGTCATCTCGCCGTCGCGGCCGCAGCCGCGATCGCGCTCCCGCTCGTGCTGGCCCTGCCCGCCCAGTCGCACGGCTACATCAACCTGCCGCCCAGCCGGTCCGCGCTCTGCGGAGCGGGCGGGGTGCCCTGGGACTGCGGCGACATCCAGTGGGAACCGCAGAGCGTCGAGGGCCCGAAGGGCTTCCCCGGCCGGGGCCCGGCCGACGGCACCATCTGCGCCGGCGGGGACGCCCGTTGGGCCCCGCTGGACGACCCGCGCAACGGCACCTGGCCGACCACCCGGGTGACGGCGGGCCAGCAGCTCACCTTCACCTGGTACATCGAGGCCCGGCACTCCACCACGAACTTCAGGTACTACCTCACCAAGCCCGGTTACGACGCGAGCCAGCCGATCACCCGGGGCAGCCTGGACCTCACCCCCTTCCTGACCGTCCCCTACAACGGCCGCCAGCCCGCCGCCACCACCACCCACACCGCGACCCTCCCCAGCGGTCGCACCGGCCACCAGGTGGTGGTGGCGGTCTGGGACGTCGCCGACACCGGCAACGCCTTCTACTCCTGCACCGACGTCCAGTTCTGACGGTCCTGACCGCTGCACCGTACTGACGGCCCCGGTCCCGCCGCCCCCGACCAGGGGCGGCG
>NZ_JBHWIJ010000476.1:0-3889 GCF_042732255.1 Kitasatospora sp. NPDC059803
CCCCGCCCCCCCCCCCCCGGGGGGCGGGCCCCCCGCCCCCCGGCCCGCCCCCCCCGGGCCGGGGCGGGGCCCCGACCCGCCGTTCCCGAGGAGCCACCGTGCCGCAGCACACCGCGAACGCCGCGAACACCGAGAGCACCGAGAGCACCGGCACCGCCGTCACCGGACTCGCCGTCCGGCTCCTCGACGCCTGGTCCGCCCGGCCCCGCGAGAGCCCGGCGGGCGCCGAGCACCCCTCCGATCCGGGCATCCCCGTCCTGGCGTCCTTGCTGCACGCCTCCGGAGGGCCGGAGGCCGAACGGTCCGCGGCCCGTGCCGTGGCGGTGTGGGCCCGCACCGCCGGCCAGGGGCCGGGCCACTGCGGGCTCTACGACGGCGGACTGGCCGGAACGCTGGCGGGCCTGCGGCTGGGAGCCCTGGTCCACCCGGGCCTGCATCCGGTCGCCGACCGGCTCCGTGACCACCTGGTCCGCACCGCGCCGGCCCTCGACTGGCGCTGCGAGCAGGTCGCCTTCCCGGACTACGACCTCATCGTCGGCCCCTCCGGCACCCTGCTCGCCCTGACCACGGGCGCCCGCCCGACACCGGCCCAACTCGGCCCGTACGCCGACCACCTGGCCCGGCTGTGCGACGCCGACGAGCTGCCCCGGCTGCGGACGGGGCAGTACGCCGGCCACCCGTACCTGGGCTGGCTCGACGGCCGGATCAACACCGGCACGGGCCACGGCGCCGCGGGAGTCGTCGTCGCACTCACCGCAGCCGTACGCCACCTCGGACCGCACCCCGGCCTGACGCCCGCCCTGCGCCGCGCGACCGGGTGGCTGATGCGGCAGTCCTTCGACGACGCCCGCTCCATCCGCACCTGGGACGGCGCCGGGCTCGAAGGCCCGCCGCCCGCCGGAGCGCGCGCCCGCCAGGCCTGGTGCTACGGCACCCCCGGAGTGTCCTGGGCGCTGTGGGACGCGGCCGACGCCACGGGCGACCGGGAGACGGCGGCCTGGGCCGCAGCGGCCTTCGGCACGCTCGCCGACCGGTACGACGAGCGGTTCCACCTCTTCGGCGACCGCGCGAGCGACCTGCTGGCCCTGTGCCACGGCGCCTCGGGCGTGCTGGCGGTGTCCGACGCCTTCGCCCACCATGCCGGCCTGCCCGCCGCGGCCGCGCTGAGGGCCCGCCTGCTCGCCCACCTGAGGGCCCGCCTGCCCGAGGTGGAGGCCCTGGGCGCGGAGGGGATGGGCCTGCTCGGGGGCGCGGCCGGCCCGCTGTGCGCCCTGCTCACCGCGGGCCACGACGCCTCACGGGCCTGGCTGCCCTGTCTCGGTCTGCGCTGAGCCGCCGACGCCGGCCCGGTGTCGGGCGCGCCCTACGCCGCCCTACGCCGCCCTACGCCGCCCGGAGGTGGGCGAGGACGGCGAGGACGCGGCGGTTGCCTTCGGTGGGGTCGAGGTCGAGCTTCATGAAGATGTTGCCGCAGTGTTTGACCACCGAGGCCTCGGTGATGGTCAGCCGGGTGGCGATCGCCTGGTTGTTGAGGCCCTCGGCCATGAGGGCGAGGACTTCGCGTTCGCGGGGGGTCAGCCGGGTGAGGGGGCGGTCGGCGGACTGCTGGCGCAGCAGGACGCGGACCACGTCGGGGTCGATGACGGTCTCGCCGGCGGCGACCCGGCGCAGGGCGTCGAGGAAGTCGGCGACGTCGCCGACGCGGTCCTTCAGGAGGTAGCCGAGGCCGGCGGGTTGGGCGCCGGCGGCGGCGAGCAGGCGGGTCGCGTACGGGGTGGCGACGTACTGGGAGAGCACCAGGACGGGCAGGCCCGGGTGGCGTTCGCGCAGGTCGAGGGCGGCGCGCAGGCCCTCGTCGGAGAAGTCGGGCGGCATCCTGACGTCGGTGATGACGGCGTCGGGCCGTTCGGTGTCGACGGCGGCGGCGAGGGCGCGGGCGTCGCCGACGGCGGCGGTCACCCGGTGGCCGCCGAGGGTGAGGAGTTCGACGAGTCCGGCGCGCAGCAGGACGGCGTCCTCCGCGATCACGATCCGGAGCACGGGACCTCCAGCCGCAGCGTGGTCGGGCCGCCCGTCGGGCTGGTCACCATGAGCCGTCCTTTCAGGAGTGCCACCCGGTCGGCGAGTCCGCGCAGGCCGGCCCCGGCGGCCGGGTCCGCCCCGCCGTGGCCGTCGTCGGTCACCTGGAGCACCAGACGGCCGTCGGCGATGCGCCCGCTGACGGTGATCGCGGCGGCGCCGCTGTGCTTGGCGGCGTTGGTGAGCGCTTCGGTGACGGTGAAGTAGGCGGTGGTCTCGACGGGGGCGGGCAGCCGGCCGGGGAGGTCGAAGTCGGACCGGACCGGGATGGGGTGGCGCAGCGCGACCTCGGCGACGGCGGCGGCGAGGCCGTGGTCGGTGAGCACCTGGGGGTGGATGCCGCGGACCAGGCCGCGCAGTTGTTCCAGGGCCTGCCGGGCTTCGCCGCGCGCCCGGGCGACCAGGGCGGTCGCCCGGTCGCCGGACTGGGCGCTGCCGTCGCGCAGCGCGTGGTCGGCGAGGCCGAGGGTCATGCTGAGCGCGACGAGCTGCTGTTGGGCGCCGTCGTGCAGGTCGCGTTCGATGCGGCGGCGTTCGGCTTCGAAGGCGTCGGCGAGCCGGGCCCGGGAGCGGGTGAGTTCGAGGACCTGGCGGCCGGTGTCCTCCTCGCGGGGCCCGAGCAGGAGGCGGGCGAGGGCGACCTGGGCGGTGGTCAGCAGGGCGCCGGCGTAGGCGCAGAGGAGGAGTCCGGCGAGCCCGGCGGCGCTGAACGGCAGGGCGGCGAGCGGCCCGGGCACCGCCCGGCCGGGGATGATCATGACGGTTTCGGGAGCCAGCGCCCAGACGATCACCGGGGAAGCGACCAGGGCGGCGCAGAACAGCAGCGCGGCGCTGAAGCCGAGCGCGGCGGCGGCGAGGGCCGTGGCGGTGAGCGCGGTGTGGGCCAGCTCGCGCCAGGTGGCGCGCTCGCGCAGGCGGGTCCGCAGCCTCGCGCGGCGGCCGGCGCCGGGCAGCGGGCGGTGCGGGTCGGGCAGCGGTGCCGGTTCGACCAGCCGCAGCCGTCGGCGTTCGAGGGCGGCAGCGGGGATGCCCGCGAGGGCCAGTGCGAGGAGGACCGGCAGTCCGACCCCGACCACGGACAGACCCAGCCCGAGCACCAGCAGCACCGCCAGGGCGGCCAGCAGCAGCGGGCCCAGCAGCGCGCCGCCGAGCAGGTAGGCCCAGCAGCGCGGCACCCACGGGGTGACGGGGAAGCGCAGCGGGTGGGCTCGCAGCGCGGCCCAGACGGCCGTCGGCTGCTGCTCCTCCTCGTTCACCCGGTCACTCTAACGAACCCTCTGACCAGGCCTCGGGGCGTCAGGCGTGGCGGCGGCGGAGCCGGCCGGGCGGGGTGCGGGCCGGGGGCGGGTCAGGGCGACGGCGGCGATCACCAGGACGCCGCCGGCCAGGGCGTTCCAGCCGACGGGTTCGGCGAGGAAGGCCGCGCCGAGGGCCGTGGACCACAGCGGCATGACGTAGGTGACGGCGGAGGCCACCGCGGTGCCGGCCGTGCGGACCAGCCCGAGGTTGAGCAGGTACGCGAGGCCGGTGCCGACCGCGCCCAGCACCAGCAGGGCGCCGGCCGCGCCCGCCCCCGGCCAGTGCGGGGCGCCCGCGGCGAACGGCGCGATGGCGGCCAACTCGGCGGTGGCGCAGGCGATCTGGACGGCGGAGAGGGTGACCACCGACTCCGGCCGGCCGGAGAGGAAGCGGCGCAGTTATTCGAATCCCGCGCCGGATCAGCACGCGGCGGCCCGGCAGGCGAGGCCGCCGGCGGCGGCGCGCGCGGTCAGCCACCCACACACACCCCCACCATCGGGACACCCCCACG
>NZ_JBHWIJ010000477.1:0-3880 GCF_042732255.1 Kitasatospora sp. NPDC059803
GCGGGGGGGGGGCGCCGTCTGGGGGCTGTCGCCCCCCCCGCGGGGCGCCCCCGCGGTTGGTCGCCGCCTTCTTGGTGGGCGGGGGCGAGGGACGGGGCGGCCCGCGGCAGGGTGCTGTCGACGGTGACCTTGCCGGTGGTGAGGTCCACGGCGACGTCGGTGATGCCGTCGATCTTCCGCAGTTCGGCGGTCACCGAGGTGACGCAGTGGCCGCAGGTCATGCCCTTGACCTGGAAGACGGCCCGCCCGGCGGTTCCGGTGGCGGGGGCCTCGGTGGCGCCGGTGCCGCAGGAGCCGCAGCAGGAGGCGGCGGTCCCGGTGGCGGGGGACTCGGCGGTGGCGGTGGTCTCGGACATGGGGGTGCTCCTGTCGTCAGTGCCCGGCGCCGGCCGCGGGTGCGGTCGGCCGCTTCGCCTGGAGAACGTACCATACCCCCCAGGGGTAACTGAGGGCGTCGCTCGCGATGGCCGTGAAACGGACTCGACCGATCGTCAACTAATCCTTGTGGCAATCTCGTTGCGCCCTTCCGGCAGGGTGGAAGCGGCCGCCCGCATCCCGGCGGCCGGCCCCGGCAGGCGGCCGACCCCCATCACCCGAGGTGACACCCCATGGACCACACCACCCGACCCGGAGCGCGCGGCCCGCGCGGACTGCGCGAGATCCTGGCGGCCGGCGAGCGGACGTACTCCTTCGAGTTCTTCCCCGCCAAGGACGACGCCGGTGGGCGCTCCCTGTGGGCCGCGATCCGGCGGGTGGAGGCGGTCGCGCCGACCTTCGTCTCCGTCACCTACGGCGCCGGCGGCTCCTCGCGCGACCGCACCATCGAGACCACCGAGCGGATCGCCGCCCAGACCACGCTGCGGCCGGTGGCCCACCTGACCGCCGTCGGCCACTCCACCGCCGAGCTCCAGGCCGTCCTGCGGCGCTACGCGGACGTCGGGATCCGCGACGTCCTCGCCCTGCGCGGCGACCCGCCCGGCAACCCGAACGGCGTCTGGGAGCCGCACCCCCGGGGCCTGCGGCACGCCGTCGAACTGGTCGAACTGGTCAAGGGCTGCGGCGCGTTCACGGTCGGGGTGGCGGCCTTCCCGGAGCGCCACCCGCGCTCGGCAAACTGGGCGGACGACATCCGGCACTTCGTCGCCAAGTGCCGGGCGGGCGCCGACTACGCCGTCACCCAGATGTTCTTCGACGTCGAGCACTACCTGCGGCTGCGCGACCGGCTCGCCGAGGCCGGCTGTGACACCCCGGTCATCCCGGAGATCATGCCGGCCACCGACGTCCGCCAGATCGTCCGCTTCGCCGAACTCAGCGGCGCCTCCTTCCCGGCGGGCCTGGCCGCACGGCTGGAGGCGGCTCGCGGCGACCGGCCGACCGCTCACCGCATCGGCGTCGACCACGCCACCCGGATGGCCGAGCGCCTGCTCCGCGAGGGTGCGCCCGGCCTGCACTTCATCACGCTGAACCGCTCCACCGCCGCCCTGGAGATCCACCGCAACCTCGGGCTGGACCGGGCGGCGCAGCCGTCGGCCCCGCTGGCGGCGGCCTGACGGAGGTCTGACAGGGGTCTGGCGGGGGAGCGGCCGGGCCCCCGGCGAGGTGCGAGGGGTGATACCCGGTACGGGTATATGGTGCTCGGCGCTGGCGAACCCGGGGCACCAGGGAAGGCGGACCCACCATGCACGCGATCCTGCACGCGCTGTCCATCGCCGGATCGATGACCTGGGAGATCGCCTGGGCGCTGATCCTCGGCTTCCTGCTCTCCGCCGTCGTCCAGGCCGTCGTCCGCAAGTCCACCGTCGTCCGGCTGCTCGGCGACGACCGCCCCCGCACCCTCGGCGTCGCCGCCCTCCTCGGCGCGGCCTCCTCCTCCTGCTCGTACGCGGCCGTGGCCCTCGCCCGCTCGCTGTTCCGCAAGGGCGCGGACTTCACCGCCGCGATGGCCTTCGAGATCGCCTCGACCAACCTGGTCGTCGAACTCGGCGTCATCCTGGCACTGTTGCTCGGCTGGCAGTTCACGGCGGCCGAGTTCGTCGGCGGGCCGGTGATGATCCTCGTCCTCGCCCTGCTCTTCCGGCTGCTGCTGCGCGACCGGCTGCTGCGTGAGGCCCGCGCCCAGGCCGAACGCGGCCTGGCCGGCTCGATGGAGGGCCACGCGGCGATGGACATGTCCGTCGCCGGGGAGGGCTCCTTTGCCCGGCGGCTGCTGTCCCGGCAGGGCGTCACGGCCGTGTCGCACGTGTTCGTGATGGAGTGGGCGGCGATCCTCAAGGACCTCGTCCTCGGGCTGCTCATCGCCGGTGCCATCGCCGCCTGGGTGCCGGACTCCTTCTGGCAGGCCTTCTTCTTCGCCGACCACCCGCTCGCCGGCCGGCTGTGGGGCCCGCTGGTCGGCCCGCTGGTGGCGATGGCGTCCTTCGTCTGCTCGATCGGTAACGTGCCGCTCGCGGTGGTGCTGTGGAAGGGCGGGATCAGCTTCGGCGGGGTCGTCGCGTTCATCTTCGCGGACCTGCTGATCCTGCCGATCCTCAACATCTACCGGAAGTACTACGGGCGTCGGACGGCCCTGTTCCTGCTCGGCACCTTCTACGCGGCCATGGTGGTGGCCGGCTACACCGTCGAGTTCCTCTTCGGCGCGCTCGGCCTGGTCCCCGACCAGCGCGAGGCCGAGATCCCGATGGCGGGCATCGAGTGGAACTACACCACCTGGCTGAACATCGCCTTCCTGTTCCTCGCCGCCGCCCTGCTCGCCCGCTTCCTGCGTACCGGCGGCCGCGCCATGCTCCGGATGATGGGCGGCGAGCCCGCAGTCGGGGACGGGCACCGGCACGACCGGCACTGACGCCCGGCGGTGGGTACCTCCCGGGGGTTTTCGGGCGGGGCGGATCGCCGACCCGGAAGATACCTGCTGGGGGTATCTGCTTGTTATGGGTACCCCAGGGGGGTATAAAGGAACTCGACGCCGACCGATACCCCGCGAGGGTATGGAGGTCGGACCGGAGACGCTCAGCACGTCCCCGGAACGACGACTGTCACGAGGAGCAACGATGACCACCCAGGCACCCGCCTCCACGGAGGTGGAACTCTCGATCGGCGGCATGACCTGCGCCTCGTGCGCGGCCCGCATCGAGAAGAAGCTCAACCGGATGGACGGCGTCTCGGCGAGCGTCAACTACGCCACCGAGAAGGCGAAGGTCGCCTTCCCCGCGGGCGTCGACGTCGCCGACCTGATCGCCACCGTCGAGGCCACCGGCTACAGCGCCGCGCTGCCGAAGCCGCCGGCCGCCGAAGGCCCGACCGGGCAGGCCGGGCAGGCCGGGCAGGCCGAGCCGGTCGACGAACTCGCGCCGCTGCGCCAGCGGCTGGTCACGGCCGTGGCGCTCGCGGTGCCGGTGATCGCGATGGCGATGGTGCCGGCCCTGCAGTTCGACAACTGGCAGTGGCTGTCGCTGGTGCTGGCCGCGCCGGTGGTCACCTACGCCGCCTGGCCGTTCCACCGCGCCGCCTGGACCAACCTCAAGCACGGCGCCGCGACCATGGACACCCTGGTCTCGCTCGGCACCGGCGCCGCGTTCCTCTGGTCCCTGTGGGCGCTGTTCCTCGGCGACGCCGGGATGCCGGGCATGCGGCACGGCTTCGAGCTGACCATCGCCCGCAGCGACGGCCCGTCGAACATCTACCTGGAGGCGGCGGCCGGCGTCACCGCCTTCATCCTGGCCGGCCGCTACTTCGAGGCCCGCTCCAAGCGGACCGCGGGCGCCGCGCTCAGGGCGCTGCTGGAACTGGGCGCCAAGGACGTCACCGTGCTGCGCGGCGGGGCCGAGGTCCGGATCCCGGTCGGCGGCCTGGCCGTGGGCGACCGGTTCGTGGTGCGGCCGGG
>NZ_JBHWIJ010000478.1:0-3850 GCF_042732255.1 Kitasatospora sp. NPDC059803
TACCCCCCCCAGAGCGTGGCACGCGTCCGTTGTGTATACGACACACACCGAGCCGTGGTGCCGGTGGGCCCGGTGGCCGGCCTGGTCGCCGATCACCAGCGCCCGCACGCCGCCCTCGTCGGAGATCCGGACCAGCTTGCCGTCCGGGGTCCAGGACGGGACGCCCTGGAACAGCTCCAGCCAGACGTCGTCGCGCTCCTCGAACAGCACCTCGGTGGCGCCGGTGGCCACGTCGAGGCCGAGGATCAGCTGGCTGCGCTGGTCGCGGGCCTGGACGAGCAGCAGCGGCACGCCGCCCGCGGACCAGTGCACCCGGGCGAGGTACGGGTAGGCCGTGCGGTCCCAGACCACCTCGGTGCGGCCGCCGTCCAGGTCGAGCACCCAGAGGCCGACCTCGGCGTCGGCGGTGCCGGCGGCCGGGTAGGCGACCTCGGCGGGCTCGCGCTGCGGGTTGGCCGGGTCGGCGATCCACCAGCGGCGCACCGGGGTGTCGTCGGCGCGCTCGACCAGCAGCCGGTCGCCGTCGGGGGACCACCAGAAGCCCCGGTCGCGGCTCATCTCCTCCTGGGCGATGAACTCGGCCTGCCCCCAGGTGACGTTCGGGCCGTCGGGCTCGGCGAGCACCCGGTCGGCGGTGCCGTCGGCGCGGGTGAGGCGCAGTTCGCCGGCGGTGTTGGCGTAGGCGACGTGGCTGCCGTCCGGGGAGACCCGCGGGTCCAGCAGCGGGCCCTGGGCGGGCAGTTCGGCGGTGGCGCCGGTGGCCAGGTCGGCGGTGAACAGCCGGCCGGAGAGGGCGAAGGCGGCCAGTCGGCCGGCCGCGTCCAGGGCGTAGCCGACGATGCCGGCCGAGCCTTCGCGGCTGCGCTCGCGGCGGGCCTTCTCGGCGGGCGAGAGGTCCTCCTCGCCGCCGCCGAGCAGCACGGCCGGGTCGGCGGCGATCCGCTCCTCGCCGGTGGCGGTGTCGAGGGTCCAGAGCAGGTTGGCCCGGTCGCCGCCCGACCGGGAGCGCAGGAAGACGACCCGCGAGCCGTCCGGTGCGACGGAGAAGGAGCGGGGCGCGCCGACGGTGTAGCGCAGGGTCCGCGCGTACTGCCGGGGGAAGGTGTCCGCAGGGGTGTGGGAGGTCATGGCACCAGACCCTACGATGCCGTACTCCCGCTGCCGGGCGCCTGGTGATCACTCGTTCGGAGCATCGTTCCCGAGTGCGCCCCAAAGGCGCCCATACCCCCTCCGACCGGCCCATGCGCCCCACGAGTGCCTCCGTACCCCGGCGCGTGGAGACTCACCGAATGTAATGCTCCCCTTACCCATCGGGTATGACTGGTCGGGCGGGTGATCGTCGGGCCCGTCCCGGCCCCGGTCGCCCGACCGCAAGTCCCGTACGGTCCCACCGTCACCCTCCCCAGGGGGTGGCGCACCCGAGAAGGGGTGTGAGCCGACATGGCTTTGTCCGTCTCCGCAGCCATGCTGATGCTGGTCATCGTGGTGGTGCTGATCCGCCGCTCCGGGCTGAAGCTCGCGCACGCGATCATCTGCGCGCTGCTCGGCTTCTACCTGGCGTCCAGCTCGATCGCGCCGTCGATCAGCCAGGTCACCAGCAACCTCGCCGGGATGATCAACGGCCTGAAGCTCTGACCCCGCCACGGCGGTCGTTAGGCTTCCTCCCATGACCGCGACTACCGGCCGCCGCCTGCTCCTGGTGCACGCCCACCCCGACGACGAGTCGATCGGCAACGGCGCCACCATGGCCCGGTACGCCGCCGAGGGCGCCCAGGTCACCCTGGTGACCTGCACCCTCGGCGAGGGCGGCGAGGTGATCCCGCCCGGGCTGGCCCATCTGACGGCCGATCGGGAAGGAACCCTCGGCGCGTACCGGATCGGCGAGCTGACCGCGGCCATGCGCGCGCTCGGCGTCACCGACCTCCGCTTCCTCGGCGGCCCGGGCCGCTACCGCGACTCCGGGATGATGGGCCTGCCCGACAACGACGTGCCCGGCTGCTTCTGGCAGGCCGACGTCGACGAGGCGGCCGGCCACCTGGTCGCGGTGGTCCGCGAGGTCCGGCCGCAGGTGCTGGTCACCTACGACGAGAACGGCGGCTACGGGCACCCGGACCACATCCAGGCGCACCGGGTCGCGATGCGCGCGTACGAGCTGGCGGCCGATCCGGCGCACCGCCCGGAGCTGGGCCCGGCCTGGCGGATCGCCAAGGTCTACTGGAACCGGATGCCCCGCTCGGTGATCGAGGCCGGGCTCGCCGAGACCGCCGCCCGGGCGCCCTTCCCCGGGACGGCCCGGCCGGCCGACGTTCCCGGGGTGGTGGCCGACGAGGTGGTCACCACCGTGCTGGACGGCTCCGCCTACGCCGGGCGCAAGGCCGCCGCGATGGCCGCGCACGCCACTCAGATCACCGTGGACGGCGCCTTCTTCGCGCTCTCCAACGACCTCGGCCAGCCGCTGGTCACCACCGAGTACTACCAGCTGGTACGCGGCCAGGCCGGGCCGGAGCGGCCCGAGGACGACCTGTTCGCCGGCCTGTCGCCCGCCGCCGACCCGCTGCCCACCACCGCCACCACCACCGCCACCGCCACCGCCGAGGAGAGCGTCCGATGACCGAGCCCGCCGCCGCCCGGCCGCCGCGCCGCTCGTTCCCGGCGGCCGTCCTCGGCACCCGCGAGGAGCGGCTGGCCGAGCCTCAGCCCCCGCGCGGCGCCCGGATCACGGCCTACGCCCTGTTCTTCCTGCTGGGTGTCGCGGTGTCGGTCTGCGGATCCTTTGTGCAGGCCTTGTGGCCGCCCGTGGGGGTCCTGCTGGCGCTCGCCGCGACCGGCGCCACCTTCTACGGCGGCCTGCGGGTCACCGGCACCCGGCTGGGCGCGGCGCTGCCCGCGGCCGGCTGGTTCATGGCGATGCTGCTGGTGATCGTGCCCCGGCCGGAGGGCGACAACGTGCTGTGGTCCAACGCCACCTCGCTCGGCTGGCTGTTCGGCGGCTCGGTCCTGGGCGTGATCTGCGCCACCCTGCCGACCCGTAGCGGCTGGTTCCCGGGCGTGCCCGGCCCGCCGCGCTGAACCCGCCCGCGGGGCACGTACGGCACCGCGCACGACGCGCAGTCAGGAGCGCACGGCCGTACTCTCATACCGGAGGAACCGGACGTATCAGGATCTGTCCGAAGCCGTTCGTCGCTCTGTTCTTCCCAGTATGGTGGTCCCGCAGAACGCCGTACCCGACCGCCGCCCGCCCAGGCCCGGCGACCACGAACCGCGGTCGCGCCGCACGGCCCGCCCGCGAACCCGGAGCAGAGCAGCATTGAGCAGCCGCGAATCTGACAACGCCCACCCGACGCCCCGGCGTACGGGTCCGGACGCCTACCCGTCGGGCACCCCGCCCTACGGCACACCGGGACTCCCGGGCGGCGACCGGGCCGGTGCCGCCCAGGGCGCCGCGTCGGGCGGCGAGGACGACGGCCCGAAGACCGAGACCACCCTGACGACCCGGGTCCGGATCAACATCCCCGGGTCGCGTCCGATCCCGCCGGTCGTGGTCCGCAGCACCGTCAAGAACGAGGACGGCCCGGGCGAAGAGGCCCCGGCGGCCGCCCCCGAGCCGGGCGGCCCGCGGCACCGGTCCGCGCCCTCCTCCCCCGTCCTCGGGGTGATGGAGGGCGGCGCCCGCACGGCCACCCCGCCGGAGCTGCCGCCGGAGTGGCAGGTCCCGCCGATCCCGCCGGCGACGTCCGAGGCCGAGTCCACCGGCGCCTGGTTCCGGCCGCGGCAGAAGAAGGCCGAGCCGGCGCCGCCCCCCCGAGCCGCCCGGGGCCCCAAAACCCCCTGGGCGCCCCCGGGCGCGGGC
>NZ_JBHWIJ010000479.1:0-3844 GCF_042732255.1 Kitasatospora sp. NPDC059803
GGGCGGGCGAGGTGCCCCCGCCCCGGCAGCCGGGTGGTGCCCAAGGTGGCCCAGGTGCCTCAAGTGGCCTGGGGTCAGGCGGACTTCGGCTGCTGCTGGGTGATGCAGTGGATGCCGCCGCCGTTGGCGAAGATTTCGCGGGCGTCGACGAGTTCGACGGTGCGGCCCGGGTAGGCGCGGCCGAGGACGGCGGCGGCCTCCTGGTCGCGCGGGTCGTCGAAGGCGCACAGGATCACGGCGCCGTTGGCCACGTAGTGGTTGATGTAGGAGTAGTCGACCGGTTCGCCGTCCTCGTCCAGCAGGACGGTGGGGGCGGCCAGTTCGATGACCTCCAGTGCCCGGCCCCGGGCGTCGGTGGCGGCGCGCAGGATGGCGACGAGCTCCTGGCAGACGGCGTGGTCCGGGTGGGCGGGGTCCGGCTGGACGTGGGCGACGACGACGCCGGGGCGCACGAAGGAGGCGACGATGTCGATGTGTCCGCGGGTGCCGAACTCGTCGTAGTCGCGGGTGAGTCCGCGCGGCAGCCAGATCGCCTTGGTGGTGCCGAGGAAGGCGTGCAGCTCGGCCTCGACCTCCTCCTTGGTCCAGTCCGCGTTGCGGCCCTCGCCGAGCTGGACGGTCTCGGTGACCAGGACGGTGCCCTCGCCGTCGACGTGGACGCCGCCGCCCTCGTTGATCAGCCGGGAGGCGAAGCGCTGGACGCCCGTCAGTTCGCTGATGTGCTCGGCGATGTGCTGGTCGTCGTCCCAGCGGGCCCAGGACTGGGCGCCCCAGCCGTTGAAGATCCAGTCGGTGGCGGCCAGCGAGCCCTTGTCGTCGATCAGGAAGGACGGGCCGATGTCGCGCATCCAGGCGTCGTCGAGCGGGCGCTCGACGATCTCGACCTGCTCGGAGACGTACCTGCGGGCGTCCGCGGTCTCGCCGGTGTTGACGACCAGGGTGACCGGCTCGTACCGGACGATGGTGTTGGCGACGGCGGCCCAGGCCTCGCGGCCCGCGTGCAGGTTCTCGGGGGTGTCGAAGGTGGGGTTGGCGGTGGGGAAGGCCATCCAGGTGCGGTCGTGCGGGTGCCACTCGGCGGGCATCCGGTAGCCGAGGGAGGCGGGCGTGGGGGTGGTCATCCGGGAGTCCTAGGGGGAGGCGTTCGGCGGAGGTGTCAGCGGAAGCGGAAGTGGCAGCGGAAGTGGCAGCGGAAGCGTCAGAGGAAGTAGAGGCGGCTGAGCGAGACGCTGTCCGCGGGTTCGGAGCGCAGCGGTTCGCCGTCCAGCGAGACCAGGCCGGTCTGGGTGACGTCGACGCGGCCGACCCGGGCGTTGCGGACCATGTCGCGGGGGCCGATGCCGCGGGTGTTGCGGACGCCGACGCGGCGGCGGCGGGTGGGCAGCCCGTCGGCGGGGCGGTCGAGGTAGGCGCCGTCGGCGGCGGCCTGGGCGACGAAGGCGACGGAGATGTCGGCGGCGGTGGCGCCGTGGGCGCCGAACTGCGGTCCGAGGACGAGGGGTTCGCAGGTGTCGGTGGAGGCGTTGGGGTCGCCGACCACGCCGTAGGCGGGGAAGCCGGCCTTCAGGACCAGTTGGGGTTTGGCGCCGAAGTGGTCGGGGCGCCACAGCACGATGTCGGCGAGTTTGCCGACCTCGATGGAGCCGACCTCGTGGGAGAGGCCGTGGGCGATGGCGGGGTTGATGGTGAGCTTGGCGATGTAGCGCAGGACGCGCTCGTTGTCGTCGCCGCTCTCGGTGGTGCCGTAACCGCCGTCGAGGGGGCCGAGTTCGGCCTTCATCTTGCCGGCCATGGCGAAGGTGCGGCGGACGGTCTCGCCGGCGCGGCCCATGCCCTGGGCGTCGGACGAGGTGATGCCGATGACGCCGAGGTCGTGCAGGACGTCCTCGGCGCCCATGGTGCCGGCGCGGATGCGGTCGCGGGCCATGGCGGCGTCGCCGGGCAGGTCGGTCTTGAGGTCGTGGGCGGAGACGATCATGCCGAAGTGCTCGCCGAGCGCGTCGCGGCCGAAGGGCAGGGTGGGGTTGGTGGAGGAGCCGATGACGTTGGGCACGCCCGCCATCTTCAGCACGTTGGGGACGTGTCCGCCGCCGCAGCCCTCGATGTGGAAGGCGTGGATCGTCCGCCCCTCCAGCACCTTCAGGGTGTCCTCCACCGACAGGCACTCGTTCAGGCCGTCGGTGTGCAGGGCGACCTGGACGTCGTACTCCTCGGCGACGCGCAGCGCGGTGTCCAGGGCGCGGGTGTGGGCGCCCATGTCCTCGTGGACCTTGAAGCCGGAGGCGCCGCCCTCGGCCAGGGCCTCGACGAGCGGGGCCGCGTCGGAGGACGAACCGCGGCCCAGGAAGCCGATGTTGACGGGCCAGGCGTCGAAGGCGTTGAAGGCGTGGCGCAGGGCCCAGGGGGAGTTGACGCCGACGCCCCAGACCGGGCCGAACTCCTGGCCGATGATCGTGGTGACGCCGGAGGCCAGCGAGGCCTCCATGATCCGCGGCGAGAGCAGGTGGACGTGGGTGTCGATGGAGCCGGCGGTGGCGATCATGCCCTCGCCGGAGACGATGGTGGTGCCGGTGCCGACGACGACGTCCACGCCGTCGAGGGTGTCGGGGTTGCCGGCGCGGCCGATCGAGGCGATCCGGCCGTCGATCAGGCCGATCGAGGTCTTGCGGATGCCCTGGATGGCGTCGATCACCAGGACGTTGCTGATCACCACGTCGCAGGTGTCGCGGACGGCGGCGGCCTTGAGGTGCAGTCCGTCGCGGGCGGTCTTGCCGAAGCCGGCCAGGAACTCCTCGCCGGGGGCCTGCGAGTCGGACTCGACGCGGACGATCAGGCCGGAGTCGCCGAGCCGGATCCGGTCGCCGGCCCGGGGGCCGTGCACCGAGATGTAGTCGTGGGGGGTGATGGACGTCATGACGGCACCTCCGCGTCGTCGAAGGTGGTCAGGTAGCCGGTCGCGCGGGCCTTGGCCAGGGCGGCCTCCTTCGCGCCGGGCGCGTCCAGCGGGCCGTCGACCAGGCCGGCGAAGCCGATCGCGACGCGCTGGCCGCCGATCGGCACCAGGCCGACTTCGACGGTGGCGCCCGGGTCGAAGCGCACCGAGGAGCCGGCCGGGACGGCCAGGTGGGTGCCGTAGGCGGCGGCGCGGTCGAAGGCGAGGCGCGGGTTGGCCTCGAAGAAGTGGAAGTGCGAGGTGACCGAGATCGGCACCTGGGAGGTGTTGTGGACGGGCAGCAGCACCGTCTCCTCGACCGGGTCGTAGCCGGTGCCGGCGCCGATCAGTGCGCCGCCGGGGGCTTCGTCGCCGAGCGAGCCGGCGCCCCGGAACGGGTCGTTGACGACGGCCAGGCGGGTGCCGTCGTCGAAGACGGCCTCGACCTGGATGACGGTGACGACGTCCGGCACGCCGGGCAGCACGTCGTCGGCGGTGAGCACGCTGCGGCCGGCCTCGATGGCTTCGGCCAGGCGCCGGCCGTCGCGGGCGGCCTCGCAGACGGTGTCCGCGATCAGGGCGGTGGCCTCGGGGATGTTGAGGCGTACGCCCCGGGCGCGGCGGGCGCGGGCCAGTTCGGCTGCTGTGAAGATCAGCAGCCGGTCCCGCTCGGTGGGGGTCAGTCGCACGGTTCCTCGCTCGCGGTCGCCGGGGGAGGGGGGTCGGCTTTCGGGGGCGATGTTAGAACGTCGTTCAAACATCTCGGGCCATTGAACCCGGACCGGGCCGCTGTGTCCAGCGTTGCCGGTCCGCAGGGGTTCGGCTCGCCGGGCCCGCGGCGGGGGTGGGTGGGCGGGGGGGGGGCGCCCCGGGGGGGGCGCCGGGGCGCGCCCCCCCCCCCCCCGCGGGGGG
>NZ_JBHWIJ010000480.1:0-3760 GCF_042732255.1 Kitasatospora sp. NPDC059803
GATCCGGGGTGGCGGATCCGCCACCGTGATCGCCACCGACCGGCGTGCTCGCCGCCGTCCGACCGCGCTCGCCACCGCCCGCGCCGCTACCGTCCGCGCCGCTACCTCCCGGAGACGACGTCCGCGACGCGGGCGATCGGCGAGGTGGCGGCCCGTCCGCCCGCCTCCTGGCGGTCCGCCGCGTGGTAGGCCGCGTACATCGCGTGCACCCCGATCCAGCGCAGCGGCTCGGGCTCCCAGCGGCGCACGGTGTGGCCCACCCAGGGCAGCCCGGTCAGCCCGGTGTCCCGCCCGAGGACCAGGTCGCGCAGCGTCCGGCCCGCCAGGTTCGTCGTGGTCACCCCGCTGCCGACGTACCCGCCCGCCCAGCCGAGACCACTCGCACGGTCCAGCTCCACCGTGGCGCACCAGTCCCGGGGCACACCGAGCACGCCCGCCCAGGCGTGGTCGATCCGGGCACTCGCGGCCGCCGGGAAGAAGCGGTTCAGGATCTGCCGGAGCTGGCGCACGGTCTCCACCTGGGTGCCGCCGTCCGCGTCCGTCCGCGAGCCGAACCGGTACGGCACACCCCGGCCGCCCAGTGCGATCCGGTCGTCCGCGGTGCGCTGCGCGTACATGTAGGCGTGCGCGAAGTCGCCCAGCACCTCGCGGCCCTGCCAGCCCGCGTCCGCCCAGAAGGCGGGCGGCAGCGGCTCGGTGGCGATCATCGCCGAGTTCATCGGCAGCCAGGTCCGCCGCTCGCCGCGCAGGCCGGCCGTGAAGCCCTCGGTCGCGCGCAGCACGTACTCGGCGGTCACCGTGCCCTGCGGCGTCACCGCGCGCGGCCGGGCGTACGCGGTGCCCGGCAGGATCGCCGTCACCGCCGTCCCCTCGTGCACCGCCACCCCGAGGTCCCGCACCACCCGCGCCAACCCGCGTACCAGCGCGGCCGGTTGGATCCGCGCACCGTACGGCGTCCAGGTACCGCCGAGGGCGCCCGCGACGGCGATCCGGTCGGCGGCCTCCTTCGCGCCCAGCAGCTCGACGCGACCCTCGCCGTACGCCCGCTCGGCGGCGGCGAAAGCCTTGAGCCGCTCCAACTGGGCTCTGTTCCTGGCGACTTCGAGCACCCCGCCGCGCACGATGTGCGCGTCGATCCGCTCGGCGGCGGCGACGTCCACGACCTCCCCGACCGCCTCGTCCATCGCCCGCTGCATCGCCGCCGCCGCACCCGGGCCGTACCGCTTCGCGAACGCGCCCCGGCCCGCGAAGCCGTTGTACAGCCACCCGCCGTTGCGCCCCGAAGCGCCGTAGCCGCAGAACCGGCGTTCCAGCACCGCGATCCGCAGCGACGGCTCCGCCTTCTTCAGGTAGTACGCCGTCCACAGCCCCGTGTACCCGCCACCGACGATGCACACGTCCACATCCGCGCTCCCGGGCAACGCCGGCCCCGGCTCCGGCAGCCCACTCGCCGCGTACCAGAACGACACCTCGCCGTTGACCGCCACCAGAACCTCCCACACCCGTCGCCGACCTGCCCGGACGCTACGCCGCACCGGTCACGCCGGAACACCCCCACACTGCCAAGATCCCCCCGCCCGGCCAGCCACCCTGTCAGACCACCAACAGCTCCAGCACCCGCATCCAGCTGCACGCCCCCGACACGAACTCCGCGACCCGCACCCCCACCCTCCGCAGCCTCGCCAAGCTCGCGTCGCCCGACAACTGGATGGCCTGGGCGATCTTCTGGGCACGCACCGGGAGTACGGCCCGGTGCGTGAGTACCTGGCACGATTCGACGAAGCGAGCAGAATCCGGCTCCTGCTACTCGCCGACATCATCCCGTCACCTCGGGGAGGTTCATCGTGAGGCCCGCACCCACCGACACCGAAGCCTGGAACGCCTACCTCTCCGAAGGCAACGCCAGGCAGGCCCGCAAGCGCGTCTCGGCCGACGTCATCCTGCGAGACGTGAGCGGCTGTCTCCTGACCGTCAACCCGACCTACAAGGACGGCTGGGACCTGCCGGGCGGCATGGCCGAGGCCAACGAACCCCCTGACCAGGCAGCCGTGCGGGAGCTGCGGGAGGAGTTGGGCCTCGACATCGCCGTCCGTGCCCTCCTCGTCGTGGACTGGGTGGCGCCGCACGGGCCCTGGGACGACCAGATCGCGTTCATCTTCGACGCCGGAACCCTCGCCCCCGCCCTTGCCGCCAACGTCCGCCCCCATGACGACGAACTCTCCGAAGCACTCTTCCTCCCAGCACCCGAGGTGGCCGCCCGGCTGCGGGCGCGCCAACGCACCCGCCTCCAAGCCGCACTCCACGCACTTGCCGACGGCCGCACCCGCTACCTTCGGGACGGGGCGGAGCCATGGCAACTCTGACCCACCATCACACACCAATGGCCGGATCACAGTTCATACCCCGCAGGTCGTAGGCCGTCAGGACCACGGCTTCGGCCCGCGCTCCTCCTGCGCGCGGACGACCGTCGCCGGTGCCGCGTGGTGCCCTGGTGGTCCCGGGCGCGTCGGCCCGGCGAGAGGAGACGCTCCGTGAACCCGTCCACGCCGTACAGGATTCGACCGTTCCGGCTCAGCGCAGCGGCCGTCGCCGCAGGCGTCCTGCTGTTCGGCGTGGCCGCCGCGCCGGCGGCCCAGGCGGCGGGCCCCCGAGCCGACGTCGTCCAGCAGCGGCTCGACGCGCTGGTCCGGCAGGACGGTGTGCCCGGCGCGCTGGCCACCGTGCGGGACCGGAACGGGCACACCCGCACCTACACGGCCGGGGTAGGCGATCTGGCCACCGGCGCGGCGGTGCCCGTGGACGGGCAGGTCCGGGCGGGCAGCAACACCAAGTCCTTCACGGCCGTCGTCGTCCTGCAGCTCGTCGCCGAGGGCAAGGTCGATCTGGAGGCCTCCCTCGACACCTACCTGCCGGGTCTCGTGCGCGGCACCGGCGCAGGCGGCGAGATCGACGGGCGGAAGATCACCGTCCGCCAGATCCTCCAGCACACCAGCGGCCTGCCCGACTACACCCACTTCCTGCCCGACCAGAGCCTCTCCCAGTACCACGAGCCCCGCGACCTGCTCGACCTCGCGCTCGCCCAGAAGCCCGACTTCGAGCCCGGCAAGGGCTGGAAGTACTGCAACACCGGTTACCTGATCGCCGGCCTGATCATCCAGAAGGTCACCGGGCGGCCCGCCGGCGAGGAGATCACCCGCCGGGTCATCGACCGCATCGGCCTGCGCCACACGTACTTCCCCGCCCAGGGCGACATGACGGTGCACGAGCGCCACCCGCACGGCTACGTCACCGAGGAGCCCGGCGACCAGCCGCTGGACGTCACCGAGCAGGACATGTCCTGGGCCTGGACGGCCGGCGCCCTGGTCTCCACGAACAGCGACCTCAACCGCTTCTTCCGTGCCCTGCTCGGCGGCGAGTTGCTGGCCCCGGCCCAGCTCGCCCAGATGCAGGTCACCGTCCCCGCCGAGTACATGGGCCCCGGCGGCCGGTACGGGCTGGGGCTCGCCAGCCGCCCGCTGTCCTGCGGCGGTGTGTACTGGGGCCACGGCGGCACGCTCCCGGGCTACGCGACCCGCGGTGGTGTCACCGAGGACGGTCGCGCCGCCGACATCGCCGTCACCACCCTGCCCTCTGCCGATGTCAAGCAGCGCGTCGCCGACGCCGTCGACGCCGCGCTCTGCCGCTGAGGCGGTCAGGCACTCACACGCGAGAGCGGACCCCGGGCGACGACCGTGCCCGCCCCCGCGTCACGGGGCGGGCA
>NZ_JBHWIJ010000481.1:0-3697 GCF_042732255.1 Kitasatospora sp. NPDC059803
CCGATACTCCGCATGGACTCCCTCCTCCGCCTTGCGATGCACGCACTCCGACGCCGCGCGCTGATCCGACGTGATCCGAAAGAGAGCCCCTAGTCGCACCTCCTCGCCGTAGTGCCCCAGGACGTCCAACGACTCGGCGGCGACGAGTTGACGGGCATGGTCGCACTCGCGGCGCCAGGCCGCGAAGGCCTCGTCCGGGTCGGCGGTGTCGGCGTCGACATTCGGCCGACCCGACCCGACCCGACCCGACCCGACCCGCCGTCCTAGTGCTGCTCTGCGGAAGTTCGTGGAGGGGTGTTGATCAGGCTGCCTTGAGTGGGGTGCCCTCGTAGGTCCAGCGGTAGGGCTTGGCGGTCTCGTTGTGGCCGATCACGTAGGCCTCCAGCTTCTCGATCAGGTCGTCGCGGCTGGCGAAGTCGCCATGCCGCACGACTCGGCGGGTCAGGGCGGAAAAGAACAACTCGACCTGATTGAGCCACGAGGTGTGCGGCGGGGTCCACCGGACGTGCCAGCGTGGGTGGGCCGCCAGCCACGCCTTGGTGTGTTTGGCCGTGTGGGACGAGCCGTTGTCGAGCACGACGTGGATCTCACTGCCGGGTGCGATCGCCTGGTCGAGCTGGTTCAGGAACGCGGTGAAGGTCGCCGCGTCGTTGCGGGCGATCACCTCGGTGAGGACCTCGCCGGTGCGAACGTCGAGCGCGGCCACGAGGGAAACCGTGCCGTGGCGCCGGTACTCGAACTCCCGCCTGGCCGGCTCGCCGGGGCGTGCGGAACGCCCGGGATAGCGGCGCGAGCGGGCCGCGACCGCGGTCTTCTCGTCGATCGAGAGCACTACCGAGCCCTCGGGCGGATTCAGGTAGAGGGCGCACACCTCGGCGGCCCGCTGCCAGAAGTCGGGAGTGTCCCGGCGGGTGAGCCAGCCACGGACCTTGTGCGGCTTCAGGTCCAGGCCGGCCAGGATCCTGCCGACCTGGGAGGCGGAGACCGGCGCGAAGCAAGTGTCGGCCACCCGTCGGGCGATGGCGCGGTGCGACCAGGTCGACTCCGGATGCGGTGGCGCGCTGGTGGCAGTGGCCACGATCGCCATGCGGACCTCGGGCCCGTAGGCCTTTGGCCGGCCCGAGCGTTCGGCGTCCCGCAGGCCGCCCAGACCCAGGGTGGCGAACCGGCCCCGCCACTTGCGCACCGTGTTCACGCTGACATCCAGCTCCCGGGCGATCGCGCCATTGGCGAGCCCGTCCGCCGCCGCGAGCACGATGCGCGCCCGCAACACCGCCCGTACTTCGGACTTCGCCGAAGCCGCTGTCCTGTCCAGCCGCTCGCGGACCCCCGTCTCCAGCACCACCGCGACCGCCGTCCCCGCCCGTTGATCACCACGCACGGCCACCGATCATGGCGGGCCGCCGCCGCACCCGGCAGGATGGGCCTGTGCCGAAGAACCCGCCGGAATCGATGCAGCACCACCTGCGCCAGCGCTTGAACCGCCACGCCCGTGAACGCTGGCTGCACGTGGACGCCATCACGGTCCGCTTCCGTGCCGGATTTGCTTACGTCGCCGCCGAGTTGCCCGGTGGCCAGAGCCTTCCACTGTGCCGCCTACGCTTCACCGGCGTACTCCACACCTGGGGATTCTCGCTTTACCTGGCCAGCAACGACAGCTACCGCGACAACTTCCTGCCCAGCGGGCTACCGTCCGGCTCCCCGGAAGAAGCCCTCGACTGCGCAGGCGGCCTCTACCTCAGCGGACTGGCTATCTGATCAACACCCCTCCACGAACTTCCGCAGAGCAGCACTAGTTGTTCAGATCGAACACTGCCGTGACCGGTGCGTGGTCGGACCAGCGCTCGGTGTGGGTGGCGGCCCGCTCGACGTAGGCCTCGACGGCCTTGGCGGCGAGGCCCGGGGTGGCGACCTGGAGGTCGATGCGCCAGCCGGAGTCGTTGTCGAAGGCGCGGCCGCGGTAGGACCACCAGGAGTAGGGGCCGGTGCGGTCGGGGTGGAGGGTGCGGACGACGTCGACGTAGCCGGCTTCGTCGTAGACGCGGGAGAGCCAGGCGCGTTCTTCGGGGAGGAAGCCGGCGGACTTCTGGTTGGCCTTCCAGTTCTTGAGGTCTTCGGGGCGGTGGGCGATGTTCCAGTCGCCGCAGACGACGACCTCGCGGCCGTCGGCGGCGGCGCGGGTGCGGAGGGCGGTGAGGTGGACGAGGAATTCCGCCATGAAGCGTTCCTTCTCGTCCTGGCGTTCGGTGCCGACCTCGCCGGAGGGGAGGTAGAGGCTGGCGACGGTCAGCCCCGGCAGGTCGATCTCGACGTACCTGCCCGTGTTGTCGAACTCCTCGGACCCGAATCCGATGACGGTCCGCTGCGGCTCCTGGCGGGACAGGACGGCGACGCCGGCCCGGCCCTTGGCGACGGAGGGGGCCCAGACCGCGTGCCAGCCGTCGAGGTCGCGCAGTTCGACGGGCAGTTGCTCCGGCTCGGAGCGCACCTCCTGGAGGCAGACCACGTCCGCCTCGGTGCCGGCCAGCCACTCGACGAAGCCCTTCTTGGCTGCCGCCCGGATTCCGTTCACGTTCACACTCGTCACCACGATCACCCGGGCAGCCTACCGAGTGCCGGGGCCTGCGCCGAAGCGTGACGCGCACCGGCCGTGGGATGACGTGAACGCGGCATGAATGTGTGCGACAGTCGCACCAAGCCGCGCCATTGGTCTTGACCATCTCCGGACGATGCCCCTAGGGTCGCTTACTGCAAAGACCTTTAATAAAGAAGGACGGATAAAAGCCCGCTCTCCCACCTGCCGCATCCGCGGACAGCGGGCTCGGGATCCGACCTCCTTACCGCAGGGTGGACAAGCAGGGTGGAGGACACGGTGGGGACGACTGGACAGCTTTCGGCGGTGCCGGAACCGAAGTACTGGCACCTGCGCACGGTGCTGCTGCGGGCCATCGACTCGGAGTTCTCCACCGGCCAGGTCCTGCCCAACGAGCGCGAGCTCTCCGCCCGCTTCGGGGTCGCCCGGGCGACCCTGCGGCAGGCCCTCGACCAGCTGGAGCTGGAGGGCCGCCTGGTGCGCCGCCGGGGGATCGGCACCCTGATCGCCGCCCCGCGGGTCGGCGTCCCGGTCAACCGGCAGGAGGAGGGCTGGCCCGGCGTCGGCCGCAACCACGCGTGGCGGACGGTCGACTGCACCACCGCCCCCGCCCCGGCGCAGCTGGCCAAGGGCCTCGGCATCGCCGAGGGCGCCACCGTGCACACCGTCCGCCGGGTTCGCCTGGTGGAGGGCCGGGCGGTGGCCACCGAGTCGCTGCACGTCCCGGCCGCCGCGCTGCCGCACCTGCCCGGCTTCCGGGCCGAGAGCGACCGGGCCCGCTCGGTGCTGCGCCAGCTGGAGCGGCTGGAGGTGGACGGCGAGTCCCGCGCGGTCGAGCTGGGTGTCGCCGAGGCCGCCGAGGGCGCCCTGCTGGAGCGCCCGCCCGGCTCGCCGGTGCTGGTGATGACCACCCAGTACGCGTCGGCCGGCCGCCTGGTGGCGCTCGCCGTCGCCACCTACCGGGCCGACACCTGCAAGCTGACCTTCGGCTCGACCGGGCTGGTCGAGGTCACCCCGGTGGGGGGGGGGGGCGCGGGGGGCCCCCCGCCCGGAGCACCAAGTACGCGACCCCCCAGGCCCGGGGGCGGAGGGCCCGCCGCCGGG
>NZ_JBHWIJ010000482.1:0-3682 GCF_042732255.1 Kitasatospora sp. NPDC059803
CGCCGGGGGCCCCCCCCGCGGGCTCCCGGCCCTCGGCTTGGGCCCCCCACCAGCTGTGTGCGGCGTTGCCCCCGCCCCGGGGGGCCGGGCCCCACCTCGACGGTCATCACCCAGGCGAGCGGCCCGCCGTTCGGCAGGTCGCGCCGGTGGAAGTCCACCCAGAGCGAGCCGAGCGGCTCGGCTTCGCCGTCCGCGCGCAGGCGGCGCAGGGCGACGCCGGGGCTGTCGGCGCCCTGCGGGAGCTGGCGCCGGTGGTCCAGCTGGGACCGGGCGCGGGCCTGCTCCTCGCTGAGCCCGGACTCCACGAGCGAGCGGAGGTAGCCCCGCGCGGCCCGGTCGAGCCAGGCCTGGAACTCCGGGGGCTCGATCCGGTCGGCGGTGATGCCGGCGGGCAGGGCGGGGGCGGCGGTCAGCCGCTTGGCCAGGTTCCGCATCCGCTCGGTGTAGCCGAGGGTGGTGGCGAGCCCCCGGGCGATCCGCGCCGTCTCGGGGATGTTGGCGTCCACCCGGGTGCAGTCCCAGTTGCGCAGCACCTCCTCCGCGGCCAGCGCGCCGAACGTGCCGCGGCCCCGACCCCGGCCTTCTCTGACCTCCAACTCCGATATCTCGCCCCAGAGTTGGCTGCCATGCGGGATGGCGGTGGTGCGCAGCGCGCCGACCTGGCGGCCGTTGGCGCAGATCTGCCAGCGCCTGGTGCGGCCGCCGGCGTCGGTGGGTGTCTCCGGGCCCTCGGGGCGCAGCGTCGTGGTCATGTGGTGGTCCCTTCCCCGCGCCCGGGCCCCTATGCCCGGGTTGCCGTTGCGGGGATCACGGGTCGAGGTCGTCGCCGCTGCGTTCGGCGAAGACGGCCATGGCCTTGGCGGTGACGGGGCCGATGCCGGGCAGCTCGCGGTCGTCCACCCGGGTCACGGCCTGGACGTCACGGGTGGTGGAGGTCAGGAAGACCTCGTCGGCGTCCTGGAGGGCGCTGAGCGGCAGGTCGGCCTCCTCGGCGCCGCACCAGTCGACGACCAGCTGCCGGGTGATGCCGGCCAGGCAGCCGGAGGCGAGGGTGGGGGTGAGCAGGCGGCCGCCGAGGACGACGAAGACGTTGGAGCCGGTGCCCTCGCAGAGCAGGCCGACGGTGTTGGCGAACAGGGCCTCCGAGGCGCCGGCGCGGTGGGCGGCGGCCAGGGCGACGACGTTCTCGGCGTACGAGGTGGTCTTGAGGCCGGCGACGGCGCTGTGCTCGTTGCGGCGCCACGGGACGACGGCGGCGGCGGTCTCGTCGGGGCGGCGGTTGATCGCGCCGAGGGCGACGACGAGGGTGGGGCCGGCGGTGCCGCGCTCGGAGCCGAGCGGGGAGGTGCCGCCCGTGTAGGTGACGCGCAGGCGGCCGAGCGGGGCCGGGTTGGCGGCGAGGACCTGGGCGCAGGCCTCGCGGACCAGGTCGTGGTCCGGGTCGGGCAGGCCGAGGCCGCGGGCGGAGCGGGTGAGCCGGTCGAGGTGCCGGGTGACGGCGAAGGCCCGGCCGTCGGTGGCCTTCAGGGTCTCGAACACCCCGTCGCCGGTGGTGAGTCCGTGGTCGAGGACCGAGACGGCGGCGTCGGCGGAGTCGACGAGCGCCCCGTTGACCCAGCTCGTGGTCGGGTTCTGCATCGAGGGCTGCTCCTTGGGCGGGGTGGGGGCGGGGCGGTTCATGCCCCCGTCGGGTCGGTGTCGCTGCCCGACGCTATCGCGACCAGGCGGGCGGCCTTCAGTTCGGTTTCCGCCCACTCGCGGTCGGGGTCGGAGCCCCAGGTGATGCCGGCGCCGGTGCCGAAGCGCAGCACGGGCGCCTCGGGGTCGGTCCGGTCGAGCCAGAAGGTGCGGATGCCGACGGCGAGTTCGCCCTCGCCGCGGTCGGCGTCGACCCAGCCGACGGCGCCGCAGTACGGGCCGCGCGGGGCGGTCTCCAGGGCGTCGATGATCCGCAGGGCGCTGGACTTGGGGGCGCCGGTGACGGAGCCGGGCGGGAAGGTGGCGGCGAGCAGCTCGGGCCAGCCGGCGCCCTCGCGCAGGGTGCCCTCGACGGTGGACACCAGGTGGACCAGGCCGGGGTGCTTCTCGACGGCGCACAGGTCGGGGACGGTGACGCTGCCGGTCGCGCAGACCTGCCCGAGGTCGTTGCGGACCAGGTCGACGATCATCACGTTCTCGGCGTGGTCCTTGTCGAGGAGGTCGTCCTCGGTGCGGCCGGTGCCCTTGATCGGGCCGGAGGAGACGGTGCGGCCGGTGCGGCGCAGGTACAGCTCGGGTGAGGCGGTGGCGATCTCGACGCCGTACCCGGGCAGGCGGATGGTGCCGGCGTAGGGGGCGGGGTTGCCGTGGGCGAGGAGGCCGGTGAGGGCGTCGACGTCGCTGCGGGCCGGGTCGGGCAGCGGTGCGGACAGCACGCGGCAGAGGTTCGCCTGGTAGACCTCGCCGGCGGCTATGTGCTCGCGGATGCGGCGTACGCCCGCGGTGTAGGCGGAGCGGTCCAGGGAGCTGTGCCAGTCGCCGGCCTCCGGTCCGCGCCAGCCGGCGCCCGAGGGCGGCGCGGGGGCGGGGCGGACGTCGTCGAAGCGGGCGCAGGTCAGCCGACCCTCGAAGTCGTAGGCGACGGCCCAGTAGCCGGTGGAGTCCAGGGCCGCCGGGTCCGAGGTGACGTCACGCAGGCCGGTGGCCAGGCGGCCGCCGAAGCGGGCGAGCGGGGTGCTGGGTTCGGTGGGGCCGGACACGGTTCTCCTGCGCGGTGGTCCTGGGCGGCGGTGCCTGAAGTGTAGGTCGGGGGTGCGGGCCCGGCGCGGGGGTGTGACTCGGGGGTGTGAGCAGCGCCCGGCGTCGCGCGGGTGTGCGCCGGGTGGCCTGCGGATGATCGTCCGGAAGCGCCGCAGGTGGCGGCCGGTGGCCGGGTCGAGGGGGCGGCGGGGAGGCGCTCGGCGGGCATCCCATCGGCACGCTGCGGGAACGGATTTTTAGCTGGCCCAGGAATCCGCTAGAGTTCAACACGTCGCCAGGGAGCGCAGCCGAAGAAAAGCGGTGAAGGTCCCGGGAGACAGGCGGACGTGGCTCAGTTGGTAGAGCATCACCTTGCCAAGGTGAGGGTCGCGAGTTCGAATCTCGTCGTCCGCTCGATGGAGAACAGTGTAAGATCGTTCTTCGTGTGTTGCCTGGTGGAGTGGCCGAGAGGCGAGGCAACGGCCTGCAAAGCCGTGTACACGGGTTCAAATCCCGTCTCCACCTCCGAGAGGTTCGACCGGTTCCGGCCGGAAGACCTCCCCGCGCGATTAGCTCAGCGGGAGAGCACTACCTTGACACGGTAGGGGTCACTGGTTCAATCCCAGTATCGCGCACGTTGGATCCTTCGGGGTCTGCTGCAGGACCGCCACACCAGGCGCGATTAGCTCAGCGGGAGAGCACTACCTTGACACGGTAGGGGTCACTGGTTCAATCCCAGTATCGCGCACGTCGGGCCCTTCGGGGTCTGCTGCAGGACCGCCACACCAGGCGCGATTAGCTCAGCGGGAGAGCACTACCTTGACACGGTAGGGGTCACTGGTTCAATCCCAGTATCGCGCACGTCGGGCCCTTCGGGGTCTGCTGCAGGACCGCCACACCAGGCGCGATTAGCTCAGCGGGAGAGCACTACCTTGACACGGTAGGGGTCACTGGTTCAATCCCA
>NZ_JBHWIJ010000483.1:0-3647 GCF_042732255.1 Kitasatospora sp. NPDC059803
ATCTTCACCCCCTCGCTCTCCACGCGCGGAGACAGGGTGTTTGGGGGGCTGTGTTTTGTGTATAAGCCCCCCCCCCCACGTGGGGGCCGCCGTACACGGGGGGCTGGAGCGGTCCCGGGCCTCCCCCACATTGGAGCCGGGCCCGCTCGGTCAGCACTGACGCTACGCCCACGGAACACCGCTCCGGGCCTGCCTTGACGCTCCCCTGTCGGTCTCCGGCCCGCTCTTGACGGGTCGTTGACGCGGCGGCGGCCGGGGGGCGCTCAGGGCTCGTACCGGTACCCGATCCCCGGTTCGGTGATCAGGTGCCGCGGGCGGCCCGGGTCACGCTCCAACTTGCGGCGCAGCCCGGCCAGGTAGACCCGCAGGTAGTTGCCGCGCGCCTCCTGGGCCGGCCCCCACACCTCCCGCAGGATCTGCCGCCCGGGCACCAGCCGGCCCGGGTTGGCCACCAGCAGGGCGAGGATCCGCCACTCGGTCGGGGTGAGCCGCACCGGGCCCCGCGGGCCGGTCACCGTGGTGGCCGTCAGGTCGACGGTGTGGTCGCCTATCACCGGCCGCCCCAGCGGGGCACCGCCCAGCGGCCGGCGCAGCACGGCACGCAGCCGGGCCAGCAGTTCCTCCATCAGGAACGGCTTGGTGAGGTAGTCGTCCGCGCCCGCGTCGAGGGCGCCCACCTTGTCGGCGGCACCGGACCGGCCGGAGAGCACGATGATCGGCATCGCGCTGCGGGTGCGCAGGCCGCGCAGCACGTCCATGCCGTCCAGGTCCGGCAGGCCGAGGTCGAGCAGCACGGCGTCCGGGGCGGAGTGCGCGGCGCGGTCCAGCGCCTCGCCGCCGCTGGCGGCCGTCCGCACGGCGTACTGCCGGGCGCTGAGGTTGATCCGCAGCGTGCGCAGCAGGGCCGGTTCGTCGTCGACGATCAGGATCTCGCTCATGCGGCCACCTCGCTCCGCTCGGCGGTCGCTTCGCGGGACACGCAGCTTTCGGCGGTTCGTTCAGTTCGTCCACTCATGTACGGGCTCCTCCCGAGTGGCGGCGGGCAGGGTGAGCAGCATGGTGGTGCCGCCCCCGGGGGTGTCCTCGACCTCCAGGCTGCCGCCCATGGCCTCGGCCAGGCCGCGGGAGAGCGCGAGGCCGAGACCGACACCGGTGGTGTTGTCGGTGTCGCCGAGGCGCTGGAAGGGCAGGAAGACCCGGTCCCGCTCCTCGGGGGCGATGCCGGGGCCGCGGTCGATCACCCGGATCTCGACCTGGTCGGCGTGGTGGCTGGCGGTGACCAGGACGGGCGCGCCGGGCGCGTTGTAGCGCAGCGCGTTGGTGATCACGTTGGCGAGCACCCGCTCCAGCAGCGGCGGGTCGGCGAGCACCGGCGGCGCGGTGTCCAGGTCGAGCGGCTGGATCGGGGCGTACGGGTCGGGGAGGCTGTCGAGCGCCCGGGGCAGGATCTCGTCGAGGTGGGTCTCGGCGAGGTGCAGGGTGAGCGCGCCGGCCTGGAGGCGGCTCATGTCGAGCAGGTTGTCGACCAGGCGGGTGAGCTTGACCAGCGACTCGTCGGCGGTGGCGAGCAGTTCGGCCTGGTCCTCGGGCGAGAACTCGACGTCGGGGCTGCGCAGCGAGCCGACCGAGGCGAGCGCGGCGGCGAGCGGGGTGCGCAGGTCGTGGCTGACGGCGGCGAGCAGGGCGGTGCGCATCCGGTCGGCGGCCTTGATCGGCTCGACCTCGGCGGCGACCACGGCGAGCCGGTCGCGTTCCAGCGCGACGGCGACGTGCGCGGCGAAGGCGGTGAGGACGCGCTGGTCGGCGGCCGGCAGCCGGCGGCCGGTGAGGACCAGGACGGCGTCCGCGCCGACCGGCACCTCGGTGGTCTCGCTCTGCCCGTCGGTGTCGTCCTGGTGCTCGGCCTCGGAGTGGGCGAGCACCTCGTCGTCGACCCGGGAGAGCAGGGCGACGGCCTGCATGCCGAAGGCCGTCCGGGACTTCTCCATCAGGGCGGACAGGGCGTCGGCGCCGCGCAGCACGCTGCCGGCCAGGGTGGAGAGGGTCTCGGCCTCGGCGGTGGCACGGGCGGCGCGACTGGTGAGCCGGCTGGCGTGGTCGACGATGGTGGCGACGGCGAGCGCGACGGAGGCGAAGACGACCAGGGCGACGATGTTGTTGGTCTCGCCGATGGTCAGGGCGTGTATCGGCGGGATGAAGTAGTAGTTGAGCAGCAGCGAGGCACTGACCGAGGCCAGCAGGGCGGAGATGGCGCCGCCGAGCAGGGCGACGATGACCACGCCGAGCTGGAAGATCAGCGCATCGGTGGTCAGGTTGATGCTCTCGTGCGCCTGGGACAGGATCGCGGTCAGCAGCCAGGGCACCACGAGGCCGGCGGCGTAGCCGGCGATGGTGCGGCGCTTGGAGTGGCGGCGGCCGAGCGAGGGCAGCCGGCCGCGGCCGGTGAACTCGTGGGTGACCATGTGGACGTCGATGTCCTCGGAGTCGTCCACGGTGGTCTCGCCGATACCGGGGCCGGTGAGGAAGCGGTTGATCCGGCCGCGGCGGCTGGTGCCGAGCACCAGCTGGGTGGCGTCGTGGGCGCGGGCGAAGGTGAGCAGCGCGGTGGGGATGTCGTCGCCGACCACCACGTGGTAGCTGCCGCCGAGGGTCTCGACCAGCTGGCGCTGCTGGGCGAGCGCGCCGGAGGAGGCGCCGGCCAGGCCGTCGCTGCGGGTGACGTGGACGGCCAGCAGGTCGCCGCCGGCGGTGCGGTCGGCGATCCGGGCGGCGCGGCGGATCAGGGTCTCGCCCTCGGGGCCGCCGGTGAGGGCGACCACGACGCGTTCGCGGGTCTCCCAGACCCGGTCGATGTTGTGGCTGGCCCGGTAGTCGCGCAGGCCCTCGTCGACCCGCCCGGCCACCCAGAGCAGGGCGAGTTCGCGCAGGGCGGTGAGGTTGCCGACCCGGAAGTAGTTGGAGAGCGCGGCGTCCACCTTCTCCGCCCTGTAGACGTTGCCGTGGGCCATCCGGCGGCGCAGCGCCTGCGGGGCCATGTCGACGAGTTCGATCTGGTCGGCCCGACGGACCACCTCGTCCGGGACGGTCTCGCGCTGCGGGATGCCGGTGATCTTCTGGACGACGTCGTTCAGCGATTCCAGGTGCTGGATGTTGACGGTGGTGATGACGTCGATCCCCGCGGCCAGCAGTTCCTCGACGTCCTGCCAGCGCTTGGCGTGGCGGCCGCCGGGGATGTTGGTGTGCGCCAGTTCGTCGACCAGCACGACGGACGGGCGTCGGGTGAGCACCGCATCGAGGTCCATCTCGTCGAACTCGGCGTCGCGGTAGGAGCGTTGGACACGCGGCAGGACTTCAAGGCCGTCCAGCATGCCCTCGGTGTGGCGGCGGCCGTGGCACTCGATGTACCCGACCGCGACGTCGGCCCCGCGCTCCTGTCTGCGCCGGGCCTCGTCCAGCATCCGGTAGGTCTTGCCGACCCCCGGGGCGGAACCGAGGTACACCCTCAGCCGGCCCCTGCGGATGCCGGTGCCGGGGGTGAGGTCGCGGGCCATGGGCACTGCTCTTTCGTTCCTGCGAGGGCTGCCGCCAGGGCGTCCTCGGGCCGGGGTCGGGACGTACGGCGGCCGACCCGGGCGCGGGGGTGGTGC
>NZ_JBHWIJ010000484.1:0-3549 GCF_042732255.1 Kitasatospora sp. NPDC059803
CGTCCACGCTGTTCCTGACCTCCGCCGGCGACGCCGCCACCGTCCGGGTCACCGCCTCGGCCGGCAGCGGCGGCGGCACCCCGGTGAGCAAGGACGTCCAGCTGCCGGCCGGCGGCACGGTCGCCCTCCCGGCGCCCGAGCCCGGTGGGCTGAACGGCAGCTTCGCGCTCACCGTCGAGACCGTCTCCGGCGGCCCGGTGATGGCCGCCCGGATGCTCTCGCTGCCCGCCAAGGACGTGCCGATGTTCACCATCCAGGCGCTGCGCGACGACCACAGCACCGTCAGGGTCCCGCAGGCCGGCCAGGATCCGGGCGTCGTCCTGCGCTGACCGGTCGGACGGGGCGGTACCCGGCAGGCCCGGGTACCGCCCCGTCCGCGTGCTCAGTCCTCGTCGTAGCGCGGGTCGATGGCGTCCGGGGACAGTCCCAGCAGCTCCGCCACCTGCTCGATCAGGATCTCGTGCACCAGCGCCGCGCGGTCCTCCCGGGTCTTCGCCCGGATCTCCACCGGCCGCCGGTACACCACGATCTGGCTCTTGCGCCCCTGCTTGCCCGGCAACACCCGCCCCAGCGGCACGCCGTCCTCGCCGTCGGCCGCGTCGGGTTCGTGCAGCGGCACCTCCTGGACGGCGAACTCCACTTCGATCAGCTGCGGCCAGCGCCGTTCAAGACGCTCCACCGATTCGCGCACGTAGTCGTCGAACAGTTCGGAGCGGGTGAGCGAGATCGGCACCTGGGGCGGCGCCAGCGGGCCGCGCAGCCCCCTGCCGTGCCGGTCGCGATGCCGGGGACGGCGCGAGGGTCCCGTCGATGACTGCGGTGCAGAGCTGTCCATATCACTGCCGAGGGTAGTCCTTGGACGGTCGGAAGTGGACTACTCCGACGGGGAAACGCCCGAGGCGGCGGAGGCGTGGACCGGCGTGCGGACCGCGACACGGCACACCCGCCGGACAGGCGGTCTTCGCTCCCCGGCGAGGAGTGCGGTACCGTCCACCCTCGTGAGCTCTGTACGTCGTTGTTCGCGGACCGCGTGCGGCCGGCCGGCCGTCGCGACGCTGACGTACGTCTACGCGGACTCCACCGCTGTCCTGGGCCCGCTCGCCACCTACGCCGAGCCGCACTGCTACGACCTGTGCGCCGAGCACGCCGAGCGCCTCACCGCCCCGCGCGGCTGGGAGGTCGTCCGGCTGGCCGCCGAGGCCGGGCCGCTGCGCCGCAGCAGCGACGACCTGGAGGCCCTCGCCAACGCCGTCCGCGAGGCCGCCCGGCCGCAGACCCCCCGTCAGGGCCGCGGGTCCGAGGGCGAGTCCACCGAGGGCGGCCGCCGCGGCCACCTGCGCGTCCTGCGCTCGCCGGACAACTGACGCCGCACAGCCGACGCCGTACCCCGCCCAGGGCCTGCACCGGGCGTTCGTCCGACTTGGGTACGCTGCCCGTCTACCGTCACCGCGGACCGTCGACCGAACGGGCGGTGACCCCGACGTATCGTGACCGTGGGCGGCCAGCCGCCGATCACACGCACACCGACCAGTACAGAGACCAGGGTGGAGCCGCAGTGCGCGACCTCAAGCAGCTCGTGAAGGCCTACGACGTCCGAGGCGTCGTCCCGGACCAGTGGGACGAGCACCTGTCCCGGGCCTTCGGCGCCGCGTTCGTGCAGGTCACCGGCGCGTCCGCGATCGTCGTCGGCCACGACATGCGCCCCTCCTCCCCGTCGCTCACCCGGGCGTTCGCCGAGGGCGCCGCCGCCTACGGCGCCGACGTGGTCCAGATCGGCCTCTGCTCGACCGACCAGCTCTACTACGCCAGCGGCAAGCTCGACCTGCCCGGCGCGATGTTCACCGCCAGCCACAACCCGGCCCAGTACAACGGCATCAAGCTGTGCCGGGCCGGCGCCGCCCCGGTCGGCCAGGACACCGGCCTCTCCGAGATCCGCGAGCTGGTCGAGTCCTGGACGGGCGAGGACGACACCGTCACCGTCCCGGCCAAGGACGTCAAGCCCGGTGCGCTGTCCGAGCAGGACACCCTGCGCGGCTACGCCGACCACCTGCTGGGCCTGGTCGACCTCACCGCGATCCGCCCGCTCAAGGTCGTCGTGGACGCGGGCAACGGCATGGGCGGCCACACCGTGCCGACCGTCTTCGACGGCCTGCCGATCGAGCTCGTCCCGATGTACTTCGAGCTGGACGGGACCTTCCCCAACCACGAGGCCAACCCGCTCGACCCGAAGAACATCGTCGACCTCCAGGCCAAGGTCCGCGAGGTCGGCGCCGACCTCGGCCTGGCCTTCGACGGCGACGCCGACCGCTGCTTCGTCGTCGACGAGCGCGGCGAGCCGGTCTCCCCGTCCGCCATCACCGCCCTGGTCGCCGCCCGCGAGATCGCCCGCGCCCAGGCCGCCGGCGAGGCCGAGCCGACCGTCATCCACAACCTGATCACCTCCTGGACCGTCCCCGAGGTGGTCCGCGAGCTCGGCGCCAACCCGGTGCGCACCCGGGTCGGCCACTCCTTCATCAAGCAGGAGATGGCCGTCACCGACGCCGTCTTCGGCGGCGAGCACTCCGCGCACTACTACTTCCGCGACTTCTGGCGCGCCGACACCGGCATGCTGGCCGCGCTGCACGTGCTGGCCGCGCTCGGCGGGCAGCCCGGCACGCTGTCCGCGCTCACCGCCGAGTACGACCGCTACGCCGCCTCCGGCGAGATCAACAGCACCGTCGCCGACCAGGCCGCCAGCACCGCCGCCGTCCGCGCCGCCTACGCCGGCCTGGAGGGCACCACCGTCGACGAGCTGGACGGCCTCACCGTGGCTGGCCCGGACTGGTGGTTCAACCTGCGCGCCTCCAACACCGAGCCGCTGCTGCGCCTGAACGCCGAGGCCAAGGACCCGGCGAAGATGGCCGAGCTGCGTGACGGCGTGCTCGCCATCGTCCGCGCCTGACCGAGGCCTCCTGTGCCCCGGCCGGTAGGGTTGCCTATCGGCCGGGGCACCGCCGTGCCACCCCCCGACTTTTGGAGAGCCCCATGAAGCTCGAATCCTTCCTGCTGGAGATCCTGGTCTGCCCGCAGTGCCGGGCCGCGCTCACCGAGGGCGGCACCGAGGAGCAGCCCGAGCTGCTCTGCACCGGCGCGGACTGCGGCCTCGCGTACCCGGTCCGGGACGGCATTCCGGTCCTGCTGGTGGACGAGGCCCGCCGCCCGGCCTGATCCTTGGGGCGAAGCCCCCACCCCGCCAGCCCAGCGCGCACAGGACAGCAGCCGGAGGCCCGCCGCATGCTCGACGACACCCTGCTCGACGACCCGGCCGCCCTGCAGCGCGCCGACCGCGACCGCGCCCTGCTGGCCCTGGCCGGCGCCGGCGCGCGGGTCCGCACCGCGCTGCGGCTGGCCGACGCGGCCGGCCTGGACCGGCTGCGCCCGGACGGCCGCCCGCGCGCCGTCCTGGTCGCGGGCCACGGCAGCGCCCTGACGGCGGGCGAGATCCTGACCGCGCTGGCCGGCCAGGCCGGCCTGATCTCCCCGCTGCCGCCGTCCGAGGCGGCCGCCCCG
>NZ_JBHWIJ010000485.1:0-3545 GCF_042732255.1 Kitasatospora sp. NPDC059803
CGCGGCTGGGGGGGCCGCGCGGGCGCCCGCCTGGCGCGGGGGGGGCCCTCGGGGCGGCGTGGCCCCCCACACCGCCGGCGGGGGTGGCTTGTTCCCCCCCCGCCCCTGTGGGCCTTGGCGGGGCGGGACAGGGCGGGGCCGGGTGCCGGGTGACAGTCGGACCCGTCGGCCGTCGGGGGCGGCCGTCAGCCGCGGCGGGCGCGGCGGATGACGGAGGTGACGACCGGGGGCAGCAGGTCGCGGGCGGCGCGCTTGGCGACATTGGCCGGGCGGCGCAGTTCGGCGGCGCGGGCCCGGCGGGCGGCGAGGTCGCGGGCGGCCTCCTCCTGGACCGCCCGGCGGGACTGCGAGGCCTCGTCCCGGGCCGCCTCGGCGGCCAGCCGCCGGTGGTGGCGGGAGGGGCGGAACGCGCCGATCCCGTCCGAGTCGCCGGTCATCCGGAGCACCTGCTGCCCGTTCAAGGTCTCGGAGCTGAGGTAACAGCCTGCGGCGAGGTCCACCCGGTCGAGCAGGTCGCGCTGGAACGGCTCCGGATCCCCCCAGGTGCCGTAGAACTTGCACTCGGTCAACATGATCGGCTTGAGCCCGTGGTTGAAGACCGCGCCCCAGGTCGCGGCGGCCACGCCCGGGGTGTGCTGCGAGCGGTAGTCGTCCAGGACGACGACACCCTGGTCCTGGAGCGCGACCCGGGCCACCTGGAGGTCGCCCACGACGTGCTCGTACAGGTGCGAGGCGTCGATGTGGATGAAGCGGAACGTGCCCGCCTCGATCCGCCCGCCGGCCAGGGCGGAGGTCGGGGCCTGGATTATCTCCGGCAGTTCCTCGTGGAAGGCGAGGTAGTTGACCTCGAAGGCCGAGCGGGTCAGCGACTTCCGGTAGGAGGTGTCCATCTCGGCCGCGTTCTCGTCGTCCGGCGCGTCCGAGTCGAAGAGGTCACAGACGGTGAAGGACTCGCCGGGCTGGAGGTGCTCGCCGATCACGATCGCGCTGCGGCCCAGGTACGCGCCCATCTCCAGCAGGTCGCCGGTGACCCCGGTCTTCTCCTGCCGTCCCATGAACCAGTCGAACGAGTGCCGGTCATGGTCCCAGAACCAGCCCGGAACGTCCTCCAGCACGGCTGGTTCGGCAGGCCGCTGCGACTCGTCCTTCAACGCGGCATCGGTCACGGGATGCTCCTTATGCGGTACGGATGACCTGCGGATTTAAGCCAGACCTCAGCCCGGTGGAAACCCCCGCCCGACCGTGGGACGCGCTGGTCCCGGACCATGTGCACCACTACGAACCACTGGCAACAGTAGTGCTTCACCGCTGAGTTCGCTGCAATCTACAGCGGTGCCCACAGGCGTGAGGAGCTTTTCGCGCAATGATTTTCGCGGACCGTCGTTTCGCTGTCGGAGGGTGAACGCGGAGCCTTCGGGACGGTTCGTCCGGTGTCCCGCGACGGCGGACCACGGCCGGCCGGCCGAGCGGGCCGTGGGACCGGCGGCCACCCGTGCGGCGCGGCCGGCCGCGCCGCGCGCGGATCGTCAACTGGACGCCCTGCGGCGGGCGGTGGAGCTGACGGCGGAGGCGGTGACGGGGCCGGTGGCGGGCGGCCGGTGCCGTGGCCGTGCGAGGCCCTTGAGCGGTCGGACGAACGGGGCGCGGGCCCGGGGACCGAGCCGTTCGACGAGTACACCGCGCGGTTCGCCCCGGGGTAACCCGCCGGCCCACCGGACCGGATTGGCTCTTGCGCGCGGCCGACCGGGCCGCCTTGACTGGCCCTTTGACTAGCGCTGTTGGTCAATCGGCCGACCGGATGAGAGGACACTCGGTGCAGCAGCACGCGGAGTACGGCGACCAGTACATCGACGGCGCCTGGCGGCCCTCCCTGGACGACGCCGGGTCGATCGAGGTGCTGAATCCGGCGACCGAGCAGGTGCTCGCCACCGTGCCGGCCCGCGGGGCGGCCGTCGGAGACCCCCCGGGAGCGACGGCGCCCCCGGGGGGGCCAGGGGGGGGGAGCGACCCCCCGCCGGGGGCGGTTTCTGGCGTGTGGCCCCGGCGCCCCGCCGCGGCGGGCCCCCCCCCGGGCGGGGGGGGCGGCCGGCCCCCGCCCCGCCGGCCGGCCCCCCGGCCCCGCCGGGCGCCCCGCGGCTGGGCGACGACCGCCCGCGCGGACCGGCTCGCCCTGCTGACCCGGCTGCGGGACAAAATCGCCGCCGCGCAGGAGGAGATCACCGCCACCGTGGTCGCCGAACTCGGCGCCCCGGTCGGCTTCGCCGCCGCCGTGCACGCCGGAGTGCCACTGACTGTGGCGACCTCCTACCTGACGCTGCTCGCCGAGCACCCCTTCGAGGAGCGGATCGGCAACTCGGTGGTGCTCGCCGCGCCCGCCGGGGTGGTCGCGGCGATCACGCCGTGGAACTACCCGCTGCACCAGATCGTCGCCAAGGTCGTCCCGGCCCTGGCGGCCGGCTGCCCGGTGGTCCTCAAGCCCGCCGAGGACACCCCGCTGGTGGCCCGGCTGTTCGCCCGGCTGGTGCACGAGGCGGGCTTCCCCGCAGGCGCGTTCAACCTGGTGACCGGCACGGGCGCGGTGGCGGGTGCGGCGCTCGCCGCCCATCCGGGCGTGGACGTGGTCTCGTTCACCGGATCCACCGCCGTCGGCCGGCAGGTCGCCGAGACGGCCGGCCGGGGTCTGAAGCGGGTCGCCCTGGAACTCGGCGGCAAGTCCGCCAACGTGGTGCTGCCGGGCGCGGACCTGACCCGGGCGGTCAACGTCAACATCGCCAACGTGTTCGCCAACTCGGGCCAGACGTGCAGTGCGTGGACCCGCCTGCTGGTGCACCAGGACCAGTACGAGGAGGCCGTCGCGACGGCCGCGAAGGCCGCCACCAAGTACGCCCCGGGCGATCCGACCGACCCGCAGACCCGGATCGGCCCGCTGGTCAACGCCAAGCAGCTGGCCCGGGTGCGCGGTTACGTCGAGGGCGCGCTCGCCGCGGGCGCCCGGCTGGTCGTCGGCGGCGCGGAGCCCGTCCCGGGCCTGCCCACCGGCTTCTACGTCCACCCGACCGTGCTCGCCGACGTCACGGGGGACATGGCGATCGCCCGGGAGGAGGTGTTCGGCCCCGTCCTGGTGGTCCTCCCCTACCGGGACGAGGACCACGCCGCCGAACTCGCCAACGACACCGAGTACGGCCTGGCCGGCGGAGTCTGGGCCGCGGACACCGACACCGCCGCCGCCTTCGCCCGCCGCCTCGACACCGGCCAGGTCGACCTCAACGGCGGCCGCTTCAACCCGCTCGCCCCGTTCGGCGGCTACAAGAGCTCCGGCCTCGGCCGCGAACTGGGCCGCCACGGGCTGGAGGAGTTCCTCCAGTACAAGTCGCTGCAGTACTGACCTCGGTACCGAGCGGGGTGCCGGCCTCGGCGCCGGCTCCGGGGCCCCCGGCCGTGGGGGGGGGGGGGCGGGGGGTGGGGGCTGGCGGGGGGGTTGTCCGGGCCCGGGAGGGGGGGTGGGGGAGGCGGGGGGGGGGGGGGGGGGGCGGTGAGGGGGGGTG
>NZ_JBHWIJ010000486.1:0-3444 GCF_042732255.1 Kitasatospora sp. NPDC059803
TTTGCGCCGGCCCCCCGGCCCCCCCTCCCGGCCTACCCCGGGGCCGCGCGAGGACCCGACGCGACTGCGTTCGGGTGACGGCGCCACCATCAGCGGCACCATCAGCGGCACTCCCCGGCCCGCCCACCGGCTGCCCGTGCTGCTCGGCCCCTCCGTGGCCGCGCCGGTATCGCAGCTACGGGGCGGCGTTCCTCGTCACAGGAGCCTTCGTCCGGGACGCCCCTTTCCCTGGAGGGTGCTCCGAAGGAGACGCCGGTGTGGTGGTGGGGGCGGCCGTAGGCTCGGGCAGCTGGGTGGGTGAGGCCGAGGGCGAGTAACTCGGCGACGGCGCCGCGGCGGGCGAGGAGACCTCAGAGGTCGGGGTCGGGGCCGGGGTCGGGGTCGGGGTCGGGGTCGGGGTCGGGGCCGGTTGTACCGGCACCGGCGTCGCCGGGTGCGAGCCGCCTCCGCCCCCGTTCGTCGAGGGGCCGCTGAGATGGCCCGCCACCTCGACCACGCCGCCGCAGGCGAGCAGCACCGCGGCCAGCACGGACAGCCCGGCGGAGGCCCTCAGCGCCCGGGGCGCCGTGGTACGCGGGTCGGTGTCCACGCTCAGTCCACGTATTCCTGGGCGACCTGCACGTACTCGAAGCCCTTGACGTCCGTGGCGATGTGCATCTGACCGGTTTGCGAGGAGGCGATCAGGGTGTTGAGCAGGCCGGTGATCGCCCCGCTCAGCGCCGACTCGGTGTCCGAACCGTCGGCGATGAACAGCGCCTTGGTCGCCACCTCCTTCAGCACGTCGCGCCTGGCGGCGCCGAAGCCGTAGGCGATCACGTGCGGGTGGCGCGGCCAGTTCCGGTCCACCAGCCTGCGGAAGGAGTCCTGCCACCTCGCGTCGGTCGGGGCGCCGTCGGTCAGGAAGAAGACCGCCGGCCGCAGCACGCTGTACTGCTGCGCCCGCAGGCTGCTGACGTCCTGTTCGATGCTCTGCCGCAACTGGTCGAAGGCCTTGCCGTACTCGGTGCCCCCGCCGCAGATCACTTCGGGCATGCTCGGGACCTGCTCCATGTCCGACATCGGGATCACCACGTGCACGTCGGTGGAGAAGGCGACCACGCTGACCCTGGCGAACTCCGAGACGCGCGGATTCGTCGCCAGGTTGTAGTGCAGACGCGAGAGGGTCGCGTTGAGCACTGCCTCGTGCGGCTTCATCGACGAGGAGGCGTCGATCACCACGTAGGTGGGCAGGCAGAGTGACATTGTGTGCACCTCTGAGCTAGTGGTTGGAGGCGATGACGATGACGATGACCAGGATCACGACGAAGGCGAGCACCCAGATCCACTTGGTGGACGGGCCGGTCTCGGGCTTCTGCTGCTCCTCGACCGTGCTGATGCGGGCGACGGCGGGGGGCTTCGGGATCGCGTTCGGCGAGGGCTGCGGAAGCACCACCGTCGGCTGCTTCGGGGGCAGTTGGGGCAGCGGCGTACGTGTCGGACGCGGCACGGCCCTGAGGTAGGGCCCGTTGTTCAGCGCCTGGTTCAACTGGGCGGCCGCGGGCCGTCGCTCCCGGTCGGTCGCGAGCAGCATGTCCAGCAGGACCTCGGAGACGGCGGGCTGGTTCAGCCAGTGGGACGCGGCGACGCCGTGGAAGGTGCTCGCGTCGCGCCGGCCGGTCAGGCACTTGGCGACGAGCAGGGCGAGCCGGTAGCGGTCGGTGTACTGGTCCGCGTCGGAGCCCGGCGGCGTGAGCGGGTCGGCCCAGTTCGGCTGGTGGATGTCGGGCATCTTCTTCGGCTGGCAGCCGTCGACGTCGATCAGGTAGACGGAACGGCCCTCCGGGCTCCAGAAGGCGTTGGAGAACGACCAGTCCGAGTAGACCAGGCCCAGGCCCTCCAGGATCGCGGCGAGCTCCGTCAGCCGGCGGCAGGCAGCCAGTCGGCCCTCGAAGCCGGGGCACGGCAGGCCGACGCGCCGGATCGACTCGTCGGACTTCGCCAACCAATCGATCTCCAGGAACCGGCGCTCGCTGAACTTGCCACGCCGCAGCTCGGAACGGTACTGCTCGGGCGCCATCGGGATCACGCACCCGACGGCCGGGTTCCCCGGCTCGCGGATCCGGGCCGCGGGCCAGCACGTCCCGGCGTACAAGCTCGCCCGCTCCGCCTCCGGCAGCGTGTCCGGAGCCGAGATCAGCAGGTCGATCCGGTGGCCGTCCTCCTGGTGCGGGCCGGGCCGGTAGAGCTTGGCCAGCCAGCCCGGATGGTCCGTCAGCGGCCGTACGGCGACGGCCTGGCCGTTGTGTTCGGAGATCGGCTCGGCGAGCGGTCCGAGATCGCCGAGGCCCACGGTCCTCGGCAACGCCCAGCCCCGCGGGTCCACCGCCGGGGCGCCGCCGCCGGCGACGGGATCGGAGTCGGTCATGTCCCGCTGCCGTTCCACACCACGACGGCGGTGCGGTCGTCGAGGCACTGCGGTGCGTCGAAGCCGACGTCGGCGGTGAACCGGGTGGCCGGGACCGGCGAGCGCCAGGCGTTCGCGAAGTACTCGTTGACGTTGCCCGCCCGGTCCGCCCACGCGTCGCCGATCCCGTCCGTGACCAGGGCGAGGGCGGCACCGGCCGCCAGGGTGACGTAACCGTCCACGGCCAGGTGCGGCGTGTCCGGCAGTCGGCCGGCGACCTCGTTCGAAACCACCACGGCCGCACGGTCCTTGGCTTCGCCGGCGGAGAACTGCCACAGCGGGACGCGCGGGTCGAGTGTCCAGGCCGAACTGTCACCGAGCCAGCCGACCCATGCCCGCGCCACGCCGTTCGCGTCCGGCTCGGCGATCACCGCGGTGATCAGCACGGTCGCCAGGTGCGAGGTGCCGACGCCGCGTCCGGCCGCGTGCGCGGCGATCGATTCAGCGACCCGCCCGTACAGCGCCTTGACGTCGAGCCGGTCGAAGCCGACCGCCTCGATCTGCTCGCGCAGCAGGGTGACGGCCTGGCTGGAGGCCGCGGTGGCCCCGATGTCGGACCAGGCCGCGCTGGACAGGCCGTCGGCCACGGCCACGATCGCGTACCGGCTGTCCGGGCTCCGCCCGATCCGGTAGGAGTCCTGTCGCGGCTCGGCGGGCTGGCCGCAGCGGTGGCCGGGCCCGACGACGGAGGCGGCGCGGATGGTGAGGGCACCGACCCTGGCTTCGTCGGCGGCGATGCCGTTCTGCACCGTGCGCTCCGGCAGCAGCCAGGGGTAGCCCTGTGCCCGCGCGCCTTCGCCGAAGCGGGGCACGCTCAGGTCGGTCGGCCTCTCGCGCAGGAACGGCCGGGGCCTGCCGGGCTGGGCCGTCGACACCGCCGGTGCCGCGACGAAGCGGCAGACCGGCGCCGTCGCGTCGGGCCGGGGCCCCCGTTCGGGCCGGTCCCGCTGCCGGGCGGGGGGGGGGGGGGGGCCGGCGGCCCCCCCCGCCCCCCCGCGCGG
>NZ_JBHWIJ010000487.1:0-3434 GCF_042732255.1 Kitasatospora sp. NPDC059803
AATATTATCGCGGCCTCCCCGGGGGCGCGGGGGGCCGCCCGCCCGCGGGCGCGCGCTGGGGGGCCGCCAACTCCGGCCCCCCCATCCTCCCCCCGCGGCTGGAATCGTGGCGTAGAAGAAATATGTCGGTCGGTCTACATATTTGGCTGGTGGGGAAGCCGGCGGGGGCGGGAGGTGGGGGTGCGGCCCCCGGTTACCGGGGGGTTGTTCGCCGGGGGCCGCGGTTCATGGGCTGATGCCGGGTCAGGAGGCGGGCATCAGGACGGTGTCGACGATGTAGACGGTGGCGTTGGCGGTCTGGACGTCGCCGCACAGCACCTTGGCGGCGGAGTTGACGGTGAAGTCCGGGGCGGCGCCGGTCACGGTGAGGTCGTCGGCGGCCAGGGTCTTGTGTCCGCCGGCGAGTGCCGCGGGAGCCAGGCGCTGGGGGACGACGTGGTAGGTGAGGATCTTGGTGAGCTTGTCCTTGTCGGCGAGGACGGCGTCGAGGTCCTTCTTCGGGAGCTTGGCGAAGGCGTCGTTGGTGGGGGCGAAGACGGTGATGTTCTTCGCGGAGTTGAGGGTGTCCACCAGGCCGGCCTGCTTGACGGCGGTGACGAGGGTGGACAGCAGCGGGTTGTTGGAGGCGGCGGTGGCGACCGGGTCCTTGGCCATGCCGGTGAAGCTGCCCGCCCCGTCCTTGGGGACGGCCGCGCACGCGGTGCCGAACGGCTGCCCGGCCGTCACCTGCTCGGCGGACGGGGCACCGGAAGCCTGGGCACTGGACGGCTGGGGTGCGGCGGCCGCGGTGGTGTTCTTGGCCGTGTCCGAGGACTTCGCGTCGCCGCCGCTGTTGCTGCACGCGCTCAGGGCGGCGGCCAGCAGGCCGGCGGCGAGGACGGCGGCGAAGGGCTTGCGGACCAGGACGGTCGTGTTCATGGACGGATTCTCCTGTCAGGGGCATCGGGCGGATCCCGGATGCCGAAGGGGTGGGTAGGTCGTGGGGTGGGGTCAGGTGACGGTGACGACGACGCTGTGCCAGCCCGTCGCGCCCGAGGGGTAGGGAGGTGTGCGGGTCTCGGGCTGGACGGCCCCGGTGGCGTCGGTGGCGCGGGCCTCGATGCGGTGGGTCCCGGGGGCGGCGCCGGTCCAGGCGTGGGTCCACTGGCGCCACAGGTCGGGCCCGGCGTCGGCGGCCAGTTCGGCCTGCCGCCAGGGCCCGCCGTCGACGCGCACCTCGACGGCGGCGATGCCGCGGTGGGTGGCCCAGGCGGTGCCGGCCACCGTCACGTCGCCGGGCGGCACGCGGGCGAACGGCGCGGGCACGTCGATCCGCGAGGCGGTGCGGACCTCGCCGGTGCGGTCCCAGCCGCGCCGCACCCAGTACGGGTCGCGGGCGGCGAAGGTGGTCACCTCCAGGTCGACGAGCCACTTGGTGGCCGAGGTGTAGCCGTAGAGGCCGGGCACCACCGTGCGGCAGGGGAAGCCGTGTTCGACGGGCAGCGCCTCGCCGTTCATCGCCACCGCGAGCAGCGCCCGGCGCCCGTCGAGGAGCGCCTCGACCGGGGTGCCGATCGTCATGCCGTCCTGCGAGCGGCCGACGAGCTGCTCGGCGCCGGAGCGGACGCCGGCGCGGCGCAGCAGGGCGGGCAGCGAGGCGCCGAGCCAGCGGGTGGTGCCCGCGTAGGGGCCGCCGACCTCGTTGGAGACGCAGGACAGGGTGTGGTCCAGCTCCTCCAGCCCGAGGGCGAGCAGGTCGTCGAAGCCGATCAGCAGTGGGCGGTCGACCAGGCCGTGCAGCCGCAGCGACCAGGCGCGCGGGTCGATGCGCGGCAGGGTCAGGGCGGTGTCGACGCGGTAGAAGTCGGCGGTGGGGGTGATGAACGGGGGCAGGCCGGGGACCGTGGCGCCGACGGCGCGCGGCAGTGGCGGCGCCGGGTGCAGCGGCGGCGGCAGGCGGACGGCGGCGCGGGCCGCGCTGACGTCGCAGCGTCGGTCGGACAGGACGCGTCCGGCCGTGCCGAGGGCGGCGGCCGCGCCGATCGTGGCGCCGGCCGCCAGGACGCGCCGCCGCTCGGGCCCGGCCGGCCGGACCGCGCCCGAGCGGCGGGAGGGGCCAAGGAAAGGGCCAAGGGAGAGGGCGGGTCCGGTCAGCCACCACAGCACGGCGACCGCGCCGCCCGCCGCGGCGGCGGAGGGCAGCAGGTCGGTGGGGACGGCCTGCGGGCGGGCCAGCGCTGCCCAGGCACCGAGGCCGCCGAAGGCCGCGAACAGGGCGGCGGCCGCGTCGCGACGGCGTCCGGCCAGCACGCCGAGGGCCGCGGCCGCGAGGCCCATGACGGTGTAGATCCCGCCCAGCAGGACCGTCTTGTCGCCGGTGCCGAACCGCTGGACCGCCCACGCCTTGACGGCGGTGGGTGCGAGGTCGATCGCCGCCGAGCCGATCGCCACCACCGGTGAGGCCTGGGGGCGGGTGAACGCCGCCGCCGCCTCGCCGGCTCCCACGGCCGCGGCGGCGGCCGCCAGCCCGCACAGCGCCGCGACGGCCGGCCCGGCGGCACGGGTGCGTGCTCGGGGGAGGGCGCCCGGCGGGCTGCTGCTCGTCTCATCGGTCACGGTCCTCATTCGGTGGTCCGGCTCCACCGGATGGGTGCGAGTCCGGATACCCCCCGATCGGGTGACATTGCTCTGGCCGGGTGACACCTCCCGGCCAGAGCCGGGGCCGCGCTGAGGCCGCTCAAGGGCACCCGGGGCGCCCCTGGGGTCCGCCCGGGCCCGTCCGGAGTGTTCAGCCGCGTCACGCGTAGCGGTGAATTCGCCGTCCACGGGCATCGCGCGGCAGGCCGTCACCCGCCCGGTGCCGAATCCGTGCACGGCACCGGCACCGGCACCGGCACCGGCACCGGCACCGTCTCCGTCTCCTGACCCCGACCTGACCGACCTGACCGACCCGGCCTTTCGCCCGACCCGGTTCGGCCGCTCAGGTGAACGGGATCAGCAGGACCGGCGCCCCCGTGGGGTGAGCGGAGCCGGCCGAGGGCTCCACCGTGACGCCGATGCCGCGCGCACCGTCCAGGGGGCCGTCCAGCAGGAACGCGCCGTCGCCCCGGGGCATCAGCCCCGCCGGGCGCATCGCGGCGCCGTCGTCGAACCACAGCTCGTACGCCGTGCCGTCCGCCGGGGCGGGCAGGCCGGAGGCCAGGAGGACGGCCCGGCCCCGGCCGTGCGACCAGACCACCGCCCCGCTGCCGGTGCCGCCGGCCGCCGGGCCGCTCGCCCGACGGGCGTCGGGTGCCGCCAGCAGCCCGGTGACCAGGTCCTGGTGCCGCTGCAGCGCGGCGGCGAGGGCCCTGGCCCGGTTAGCCTCCCGGTGCTGCTGGACGGCCACGCCGCCGAGGGCCGCGGCCGCCGCCAGACAGGCCGCCAGCGCCAGCCGCGGCCAGCCGCGGGCGAGC
>NZ_JBHWIJ010000488.1:0-3347 GCF_042732255.1 Kitasatospora sp. NPDC059803
GAGGCCAGCCAACTGGTGGTGGCGCTGGCCGCGATGGTGTTCAGCAGCGCGGTGCCGATGGCGCCGCCGACCTGCTGCGAGGTGTTGACCATCGCCGAGGCGACGCCCGCGTCGCGCGGCTGGACGCCGTGCGTGGCCAGGCTCATCGCCGGCATGAACGCGGTGCCCATGCCGAGGCCCATCAGGACCAGGCCGGGCAGGATCAGCATCGGGTAGGAGGTGTCCAGACCGATGTTGCTCAGCAGCAGCATGCCGATCGAGGCGACCAGGAAGCCGGGGGCCATCAGGAACCGCGCCGGGACGCGGGTCATCAGCCGGGCGCCGATCTGGGTCGAGCCGGTGATCATGCCCGCCACCATCGGCAGGAACGCGACGCCGGTCAGCACCGGGCTGTAGCCGCGCACGAGCTGCAGGTAGTAGGTCAGGAACAGGAACAGGCCGAACATGCCGATCACGGCCAGGCCGAGCGACAGGTACACCCCGCCGCGGTTGCGGTCCAGCACCACGCGCAGCGGCAGCAGCGGGGCCTTGACCCGGCGCTCCACCAGGACGAACGCGGTCAGCAGCACGACGGCCGCGACGAACAGCCCCAGCGTGCTGGCGGCCGTCCAGCCGCTGGACTCGGCGCGGGTGAAGCCGTACACCAGCGAGACCAGGCCGGTGGTCACCAGCAGCACGCCGGGGACGTCCAGCCGGTTGCGGTTGCGGCCCTCGGCGGGCTCGCGGATCACCAGGACGGCGCCCGCGGCGGCGACGATGGCGAACGGGACGTTGACGAAGAAGGTCCAGCGCCAGTTCATGTACTCGGTCAGCAGGCCGCCGAGGATCAGGCCGATCGCGCCACCGCCACCGGCGATCGCGCCGTAGATGCCGAAGGCCTTGGCGCGCTCCTTGGCCTCGGTGAAGGTCACCGCCAGCAGCGACAGCGCGGCCGGGGCGAGCAGCGCGCCGAACACGCCTTGGAGGGCGCGGGCGCCGAGCAGCATCGCGGTGTTGGCCGCGGCGCCGCCGAGCGCGGAGGCGAGTGCGAAGCCGGCCAGGCCGACCACGAAGGTCCGCTTGCGGCCCCAGAGGTCTGCGATCCGGCCGCCGAACAGCAGCAGGCCGCCGAAGGCCAGCGCGTAGGCGGTGATCACCCACTGGCGGTTGCCGTCGGAGATGCCCAGGTCCCGCTGGGCGGACGGCAGGGCGATGTTCACGATGGTGGCGTCCAGGACGACCATCAGCTGGGCGAGGCCGATGAATATCAGCGCCTTCCAGCGCCGGGGATCGGGCAGCGTCGCCGCTCGGGCGTCGGTTTCAGGCATGGGGGTACTCACTTCAGGGTGCGTGGCGTGCGACAGGGTTCGACCGCCGTACGGGGACGGCTGGTCGCCGTACGGGGGCGTGCGTCGGTGCGGGGCGTGCGGGGATCAGCTCCTGGCGGGCCGGTGGTCGGCGCGGTCCGGAGGGCGGGTCGGTCGGTCGGGGTACCGCTGGTGGGTCAGTGGTGGGGTTGGAAGTCCTCGAAGGTCGCGGCCCGGCCGGGCAGCACCGAACGGGCCGGCGTGCGCAGCCCGTCCAGGAACAGCTGCAGGTGCCGGTGGACGAAGTCGTCGAGCAGCTGGCAGGACGTCCCCGGCAGCGGCCGGGTCAGCTGGCTGATCGCGATGAACAGGTCTCCGTGGTCGACGTCCGCCCGCAGTTCACCCGCCGCCCGGGCGCGCTCCATCAGACCGCTCACGGCGGCCGTCAGGCGCTCGCGGGCCTCGGTGAGGTCCGGGTCGAACGGGTCGACGTGGCTGGTGAACATCGGGCAGAGCGCGCCGAGCTTCTCCGCGACGGTCGCGTGCGCGAACCGCTGCAGGGCGTCGAACGGGACGCCGTCAGGGGCGTCCGCCTCGACCGTCGCCGTCTCGGCGAGGGCCAGGATACGGCTCTTGACGAGCAGCGCCACCTCGCGGACCAGCGCCGAGCGGTCCGGGAAGTTCCGGTACAGCGTGGCGTTGCCGACCCCGGCCCGCTTCGCGATCTCGTCCAGCGGCACGTCCGCGCCGTGCTCGACGAAGGCGTCGCGAGCCGCCAGGACGATCCGCTCCCGGTTGCGGGTCGCGTCAGCGCGCAGCTTGGGCGCACGGACGCTCTCCACGGGTCGGACCGGCTCGGTGGCGGCGGTGGTCACGGCGACTGCTCCTTCAGGATACCGGGGAAGTTCTCCCCGCTTCTGCCTACGAAAGACCAAACGGGGATTCCCTCCCCGGAAATTTCGCCTTTCGCTGTGACCTGGGCCACATTTCCCGTGCCACTCTTCCGAGCCACCCGCAACGAGCCCCCGGTCCGGACCGGCGCTGTCTGATCGTGGCTCTACGGTCACAGGCATGAGCCCCGACCCAGGAATGAGCGTCGAGATCGACGGCCCCGACCGACCGCAGTTGCTGACCGAAGAATTCGAGGAACTCGCCCGGCTCGCAGCCCGCACGATCGAAGGAGTCCGGTTGGAGTTCCTCAACGGGAGGCTGGGAGTCAAGCCCCTGCGGGACGGCAGCCACGGCCGGGTCCTCGAATGGCTGGTCCGCAGCTGCCTCCAGGCGCGGCCTGAGCTCTGGCTGCACAGCCATGGCCTGAGGGTCCAGGGTGCCCGAGGCGGCCGCGCGCACCCCGACGGCATGCTGGCGCCCTCCGAGGCCCTTGCCGGGCAGGGGGAGTGGGTGAGCGCGGACGAGGCACTGATGGTTGCCGAAGTCACCTCTTACGAATCCGTGGCCGACCATCGCGTCCGCGTCGAGAAGCCGCGCGCCTACGCCGAGACCGGCATCCCCGTCTACCTGTTGATCGACCGCGACTCCGCCGAGGTCACCGTCTACAGCCAGCCCGACGGCGTCCGTTACGAGACCGCGCAGATCCTCCCGTTCGGCAAGACCGTCCACCTCCCCGAGCCGGTGGGGATCTCGCTGGACACCGAGCCGCTCAAGAACTGGGTGCGCTGATCCCGGCCATGCCTCCCGGAACGCGCTACGCCCATCGGATCAGGGCCTCCCTTTCGGATCACGCCGGGCGCGCGACGCCGGAGCACGCACCTCGCCGCGTTGTCGTCGGTCGCCGATGCTCCGCATGGACTCCCTCCTCCGCCTTGCGATGCACGCACTCCGACGCCGCGCGCTGATCCGACGTGATCCGAAAGAGAGCCCCTAGAAGGCTGATGAAGATCTTGGGTTGATCCGGGCCGTGCTGTCAGGTGGTGGCCTGGATTTGCCAGGTCGTGCCGTTGTGGGTGAGTCCGAGGTTGAGCAGGGTTCGCAGGTTGAGGGCGGCTGCGCGGGTGTGGAGCCAGGTGTTGTTCTTGATGGTTCCTCGGTAGCGCAGGCGGC
>NZ_JBHWIJ010000489.1:0-3343 GCF_042732255.1 Kitasatospora sp. NPDC059803
CCACACCCCCCCCCCACCCCCCCGCCGGGCGCGCCCCGCCCGTCTGGGCGCCCCCCCGCGGGGGGGCCCCCCCCACGGTGTGGAACGACTCAGACGCCGATCAGGTCGACGACGAAGATCAGGGTCGAGCCCGCCGGGATGAGCGGGGTCGGCGACTGGTTGCCGTAGGCCAGGTGCGACGGGATGGTCAGCTCGCGGCGGCCGCCGACCTTCATGCCGGCGACACCGCGGTCCCAGCCCTTGATGACGCGGCCGGCGCCCAGCGGGAACGAGAACGGGGCGGTGCCCCGGTTCCAGCTGGAGTCGAACTCCTCGCCGGTCTCGAAGGTCACGCCGACGTAGCGGACCTTGACGACCTGGCCCGACTTGGCCTCATCGCCGTCACCGACGACGATGTCGCGGATCTGCAGGTCCGCCGGGGCGTCGCCGATCGGGAAGTCGATCTCGGGCTTCTCGTTGAGGTTGACGCTCACAGTCCCTCTTCTCACGTTTCGCATTGCAGTCACGACCACGCGGCGGGCGCCCGCACCCCCGGTCCGTTCCCGGACCACGGTACGGGCGCCCACCGCCCGGGGTGGTCCGGCCACGCGGCCGGACCTGAAGGTCACACGCACACCATTGTCACCCGAAAGTGGATCAGCCCTGACCGGCGTCCAGGATGTCCACCACGAAGACCAGCGGCGCGCCCGGCGGGATGTCGCCCTGGCCCTTGTCGCCGTACGCCAGTGCGGCCGGGATCACCAGCTCCACCCGGCTGCCGACGGTCTGGCCCACCAGCCCCTGGTCCCAGCCCTGGATGACCTGGCCACCGCCGACCGGGAAGGAGAACGCCTGGCCCTTGCTGAGCGAGGAGTCGAACATCTTGCCGTCCTTGAACAGCGCGCCGGTGTACTGGACGACGACCTTCTCGCCCTTCTCCACCGCTGGCCCGGTGCCCTTGATCAGGACGTGCGACTTCAGCTCGGTCGGGTCCTTCGCGCCGGCCACCGGGGTGATCTCGGCCGGCTTCTTGCCGTTGTCCTTGACCTGCGGGAAGTCCGCGGGCGGCGGCGTGACGGTGCCGCTCACCACGGAGTCGGGCGCGTTGGCGTTGCGGATGTCGATCACGAAGACCAGGTCGTCCTTCGCCCCGATCGACATGTCGGCCTTGCCCTGGGAGCCGAACGCGGCGGCCGGCGGGGCCACCACGAGGACCCGGCTGCCGGCCTTCTTCCCGACCACGGCCTGGTCCAGCGCCGGGATCAGCGCGTCGGTGCCGGCCTGGAAGATCTGCGGCTTGCCGTTGTTGTCGTACGAGCTCGGGATGTCCTTGCCGGTGGTCCAGTCCTTGGCGGTGTAGTCCACCGAGGTCCAGGAGTTCTTGTCCACCTTGGGGCCGGTGCCCTCGGTCAGCACCTTCACCACGAAGGAGCCGTCGGAGGCCTCGCCCGGCACCTGGATCTCGGCCTTCTTGCCGAAGTCACCGGTGACGGTGGGCAGCACCTTGGCGCTGTCCTTGATCGGCGGCACCGGGTCGGCGGTCGGCGTGGGCGGCGCGCTCTTGGCGGCGTCCGGCTTGGCGGCGGTGTCCGACTTGCCGTCCTTGTTCACCAGGTACAGCGTCACGGCGCTGCCGGCCAGCAGCAAGGTCAGCACCGTGCCGAGGATCACGCCCAGCCGACCCACCCCGGGCGGGTTCTCGTCGTACCCGGCCTCCGAGGTGTCGCCCCGACGCACGGTGGAGGCGAAGATCTGCGGGGTGTCGTCCGTCTTGGTCCCGCCCGAGGCACGCGGCTGCTCGCCGGGCTGCGCCCAGCCGGCCTGCTGCTTCAGGATCGACGGCGGGACGACGATCGACTCGCCGTCCCCCGGGAGCGGGCCGCCGGGACGCGAGGCGGCCGGGTCACCCGCGGAGCTGTCGTTCGCCGCGGTGTCGGCCCCGCCCGGGCTCGGCGTCTTCTCAGTCATGACTCCCCATCCATCTCGCCACGAGGTCTTCCAGGTCTGCGACCGGCGTGCTGACTGCCGGTCTGCCGTCGCACCGTCCGCCCCGGACCTCGACGCCGGGCGGCGCCTGCCACAGTGCGAGGGCAGTATGACAGCTCAGGATGAGGGCGGACGCTTCGTTGTACGAGCGTCCGCCCAAGCGTACGGAATCCCAGGGGTGCGTGTCCGCCCTAAACCGCTTCCAGGATGTCGATCACGAAGACCAGCGTCGAGTTGGGCGGCACCGAGCCCTGCGCCTGGTCCTTGTAGCCGAGCGCGGGCGGCACCACGAGCAGGATCCGGCTGCCGACGGTCTGGCCGACCAGCGCCTTGTCCCAGCCCTCGATCACGCTGCCGGTGCCGATCTGCACCGCCTGCGCGCCCCCGTGCGTCCAGGAGGAGTCGAACTGCTGGCCGTTGTTCCAGAGCACCCCGGTGTACTGCACCACCAGGGTCTGCCCGCTCTTGACCTGCTTGCCCTCGCCCTTGATCAGCACCGCCTGCTCCAGGTCGGTGGGCGCGGCCTGCCCGGCCGGCACGGTGATCGTCACCGGGGCCTTGCCGTTGTCCTTGACCTGCGGCATCGTCGCCGGCGGCGGGGTCATGGCGCCGGTCAGCGTGGAGTCCTGTGGCAGGCTCTCCATGATGTCCAGGACGAAGACCACGGTGTCGCCCTTGTTGACGCCGAGCTGGGTGCTGCCCTGCTCGCCGAAGGCCGCCGCCGGCGGGGCGACCACCAGCAGCCGGCTGCCGACCTTCTTGCCGATCACGCTCTGGTCCAGCGCCGGCACGAGCTGTCCGCTGCCGGCCTGGTAGAGCTGCGGCTTCCCGCTCGGGTCGTACGAGCTGGGCAGGTCCTTGCCGGTGGTCCAGTCCTTCGCCGTGTAGTTGACCGTCACCCAGTCGCCCTTGTTGACCGTCGACCGCTCGCCCTCGCTGACGGTGTTCACCACGAACTGGCCGCCGGGCTGGCCCTCCGGGAGGGTGATGGTGGCCTTGCTGCCGAAACCGCCCTCCGAGAGCGTGGGCATCGGCGACGCCTCGCCGACCGGCGCGGGCACCGTCGGAGGCGCGCTCGCCGCGGACGGAGTCGCCGGGCCGGCCGCCTTGGGCGAACTGCTGCAGGCGACCGCCAGCAGCAGGGGCAGGGTGAGTAGCAAACCGGCGGTGCGGCGCACGGTGGTCCTAACTGTCGATCGAGGTCGGCTCTCCTGACTTCGACGGACAGCGTATGCCCGGACGGGGGGGGGGGGCCCCCGCGCAGCCCCCCCGGCGCCCCCCCCCCGCCGGAACACCACCACGTCACCCCGCGGGGGGGGCCCCCCCGCGGGCGCGCGGGCCCCCCCCCCCCCCCCGACCGCGAGGACCTCTCCTTCCA
>NZ_JBHWIJ010000490.1:0-3343 GCF_042732255.1 Kitasatospora sp. NPDC059803
GGTCGCCGAGAGGCCGCCACGGGGAGCCGGTCGGCGGTCAGCGGTCAGCGCGAGACGGCGGCACCCGAGCGGTCGAGCGCGGCCGCCTGGCCGCGGCCGTCGGCCGGGCCGTAGCCGTGCTCCGCCGCGAGGACCGGGCGCAGCGCCCGGATCGCGTAGAAGTTGCGGGACTTGACCGTCCCCGGCGGCACCCCGAGCCGGGCCGCCGCCTCCACCACCGAGCGGTCCCGCAAGTGCAGTTCGACCAGCACCTCGCGGTGGTGCTTCTGCACCCGGCGCAGGGCCAGCGCGATGTCCCGGGCGACGACCACCTGCTCGTACGGGTCCTCGGCGAGCGGACGGTCCTCCAGCGGCTCGCCGATCACCTCCTTGGCGCGGGCGGCGGCCATCCGGTAGTGGTCGATCGCGATCCGCCGGGCCACCGTGAACAGCCAGGGACGGCTCTGCTCGGCACCGGCCGCCAGCGCCTCGGGGTGCTGCCAGGCGCGCAGCAGGGTCTCCTGGAGGATGTCCTCGGCCTTGCCCCGGTCGCCGCCGGTGGCACGCAGCAGCGCGCGCAGCAGGTAGCCGCCGTGCAGCCGGTGGATCTCGGCGAGCGTGTCCGGGTCGAGGGTCGGGCGGGCCGCCTTCGGCGTGCCGGGCGCGGGGGCGGATCCCGTGGTGGCCGACGGGTCCGTGCCGGCCGGCGGGCCGACGGGCGGCTGGGCGACGGACGTGGGCTGGGCGACGGGCTGCTTCGACACGCGCGGCCTCTCAGATCGGGCAAGGGCAGGGCGACACACCGACCGGACTTCCCCGGCGGCTACAAGCAGCAGACTGCCCGCAGCCGCCAAGGCCGCACCAACGATCCGCCAACGCCCCGGCCCCGCACGGCCGGGCCGCAGGCCAGGACTCCGCACGGCCACCTCCCGGCCATCTCGCGGCCATCCAGCGCCCATCCCGTGGCCACCAGGCCGCCCCTCAGGCCTCGTTGAGCACGCGCACCAGCTCCTGGACCCCGTCCTCCCCCCGGTGCTCGATCAGCACCGCGACCCAGGTCGCCAGCTGCTCCCGCTCCACCGCCGACCAGGCCGGTGCCGAGGGGTGCTCGTCGACCACCAGCGCCGCCGCCAGCTCCCGCAGCCCCGGTGCGGGCTCCGGCCTCCACCGCTCGGTCGGCAGCGCCCGCAGGGCGAGCCGCCGGGCGGCGGCGGTCACCTCCTCCGCCGTGCCCTCGGGCACCACCAGCGCGGGTGGCCCGGGCCTGCTCGGCTCCTCCTGCCGTACCAGCGCCGCGACGACCTCGCGCACGTCCGGCCCGTCCGGATCCATCGTTGTCCCTCCCCCATCCCGTCCCACGGGAGTCACGCCGGCTGCTCCTGCATGGCACTCGTTCCGCATCGAGTGCCATCCGAAGACGGTATCTACTGACAGCCGGTCCAGCAGAGGGTTTTCCGGTACGGCCGGGCAGCTGCCGCTCAGCTGCCGCCCGCACACCGGTTCGGCCGGCGACGAGGCCCGAACGAGAGGACCTAGCCGACCGGCCGGTGCTCGGGGGTGCAGGCCGGGCGGCCGATGCGGTGGGGGGTGGTGCCCATCAGGTCCTCCAAGCGCGGGGGAGGCACAGTGCGCGCCCCGACCCGCTCAACGGGCCGTCCGCCGGGGGCGGTTCACCCTGCCCCGGCGACGGCACCGGGTGAACCGGAACCGGCCCGCCATCCGTAGACGTCGCCCGGCTCCACCGGGCCGTGCTGGGCCGCGCACGGCCGGGAACCCCTTCCCGAGGGGGGTGGGACGCGAGTGGGCCGCAGCGTCCCGCGCTCCCGTTGAACGGTGCTCCCGGCCCGGGCCGTTGAACCGATCGGACGGCCCCGTACCCGGCCGGCGCGGGGGGCGCCGGAATCCGGTGCACCAGACAGGGCCGACACGGCGAGCAGGAGGCGAACACATGGCGGCCGACCACACGCACACCGGGCGGGTGCACCGTCTGACGCAGGGCCCGGACTGGGACCTCGCCCCCGACTACGGCCCCGTCCTCCCGGCGGCCGGCGCACTGGCCGTCGCAACGGCGACCATCCCGAGCGCCGGGCCGAGCGCCGCGCCGCCCGCCGGACACCTCGCCGGGCCGGACTGGCAGCAGCCACTGGATGTGCTCGGGACGGTCCTGGTGCCCCCGCAGGCGCGGCCGGCCCCGGCCGCGCTGCCCCCGGAGCCGTTCACCCTGCTGCCGCAGCTCCCCCAGGCCGAACTTCCGGCCCTACCGGCCCTACCGGCCATGCCTGCCCTACCGGCCATGCCTGCCCCACAAGCCCCGCACTCCGCGCCGCCGCAGGCCCCCGCCGCACGGCGGGGCCGCCGCACCCTGGGCCTGCCCGCCGGCCTGGGCCTCGGCCGGGGAGAGCGGGAACGGGAACGGGAACGGCTGACGGCGGCCATCCGCACCCCGCTCCACCGCTCCTTCCGGATCGCGGTGATCGGCCTCAAGGGCGGTGTCGGAAAGACCTCGACGACCCTGGCACTCGGCTCCGTCCTCGCCGAGATCCGCGCCGACAAGGTGGTCGCCGTCGACGCCAACCCGGACACCGGCACCCTCAGCAAGCGGGTCCATCGGGAGACCGGGGCCACCGTCCACGACATGCTCGCCGCCGAGGCCACCATCACCGGCTACATGGACGTCCGCCGCTTCACCTCGCTCACCCCCAGCGGGCTTGAGGTCCTGGCCAACGACTCGGACCCGGCGATCGCCAACAGCTTCAGCGGCGAGCACTACCGACGGCTCGTCGACCTGCTCGCCCGGCAGTACCCGATCATCCTCGCCGACTGCGGCACCGGCCTGCTGCACAGCTCCATGCGCGCCGTCCTCGACCTCGCCGACCAGCTGGTCATCACCGCCACCACCAGCATCGACGGCGCGAGCAGCGCCGACGCCACCCTGGAGTGGCTGTACACCAACGGCTACGGCTCGCTGGCGCAGCGCAGCGTGACCCTGATCTCCAGCGTCCGCAGCAGCGGCCGGACGATCCGGGTGGAGGAACTCGTCGCCCACTTCGAGAACCGCTGCCGCGGCGTCGTGGTCCTCCCCTTCGACGAACACCTGGCTCTGGGCGGGGAGTTCGACCCGGCCAAGCTGCGCCCCAAGACCCGCCGCGCCTACCTCGACCTCACCGCCCTGGTCGCCGAGGGCATGCACTTCGCCCCGCCCGCCGCCGGCCCCCACGCCGCCGCCGCCCTCCACTAGGGCGTGTCTGACAATTCCCGCCGGGCGCGCGGCGCCAGGCATCCCGCCTGACCGCACCGGCGAAACGTCCAAGTACGACCCAGTACGAGGACGCTTCGCCGGCACGCCCAGCCGGGCGCCCAACAC
>NZ_JBHWIJ010000491.1:0-3323 GCF_042732255.1 Kitasatospora sp. NPDC059803
ACTGCTGCCCGGCTACATGATCCCGGCGTCCTGGCTCGTCCTCGACACCATGCCGCTCACCCCCAACGGCAAGCTCGACCGCAAGGCCCTGCCCAAGCCCGCCCTCGGCGAGCAGGACACCCTCCGCGGCCCCCGCACCGAGCGCGAGCGGGTCCTCTGCGACATCCTCGCCGAGGTCCTCGGCACCGGCCGGGTCGGCATCGACGAGGACTTCTTCGCCCTCGGCGGCGACAGCATCCGCTCCATCCAGGTCGTCAGCCGGGCCCACAAGGCCGGACTCACCCTCACCACCCGCGACATCTTCACCCACAAGACCGCCGCCGCCCTCGCCCGGGTCGCGGGCGGCGCCGACCCCACGGCGGCGACCGCGCCCGCCGAGGACGCGGGCGGCACCGGCCCGTACGAACTCACCCCGATCATGGGCCAGTTGCACGACGACACCACCAGCCTCACCGGCCCGGTCGTCAAGTACAGCCAGCACGTGGTCGTCCGGGTCCCCGCCGCCCTGGACGCCGAACTGCTCGACGCGGCCCTGCACACCCTGGTCGACCACCACGACGCGCTGCGCACCCGGGCCACCGAACCCGCCCCCGGCCTGTGGCACCTGGAGGCACTGGCCCCCGGCGCGCTCGCCGGCGTCCGCCTGGTCGCCACGGCCGAGAACGGCGCCGGCAGCGGCGCCGACGACCAGGACGCCCTCGGCTTCGCCGAGCGGCAGGCCTCCGCCGCCCGCGCCCGGCTCGACCCCGCCGCCGCCGTGATGATCCAGGCCGTGCTGATCGGCGCGGCCCCCGGCGCCGACACCGCCCTGCTGGTGCTCTCCGCCCACCACCTGGTCATCGACGGCGTGTCCTGGCGGATCCTGCTGCCCGACCTCGCCGCCGCCTGCGAGGCGCTGGCGGCCGGCCGCACCCCCGCCCTCGACCCGGTCGGCACCTCCTACCGCGCCTGGTCCCAGCTGCTCGCCGCGCAGGCCCGCACCCAGGTCCGCGGCCCCGAACTCGCCCTCTGGCAGTCGATCCTGACCGGCCCCGACCCGCTGGTCGGCACCCACCGGCTCGACCCCGAGACGGACGTCTACGGCACCCAGCGCACCCTGCGCCTGGAGCTCGGCCCCGAGGTCACCGGCCCGCTGCTCACCGACGTCCCGGCGGCCTTCCACGCCGAGGTCAACGACGTCCTGCTGACCGGCCTCGCCCTCGCCGCCGCCGACTGGCGCCGCCGGCACGGCCGCGCCGACTACGCCCAGACCCTGATCGAGCTGGAGGGCCACGGCCGCGAGCAGCTCAGCGACGGCCTCGACCTGTCCCGCACCGTCGGCTGGTTCACCAGCGCCTTCCCGATGCGCCTCGACCCCGGCACGCTCGACTGGGACGAGCTCTGGGCCGGCGGCCCCGCCCTCGCCGCCGCCCTCAAGCGGATCAAGGAGCAGCTGCGCGCGCTGCCCGACCGCGGCGTCGGCTACGGCCTGCTGCGCTACCTCAACCCGCACGCCGCCCGCGCCCTGGCCGGCCACCACAAGCCGCAGATCGGCTTCAACTACATGGGCCGCTTCGACGCCCGCGAGGCCCGCCTCTGGGAGCCGGCCGGCGGCGACGGCGTGGTCGGCACCGGCGCCCACCCCGGCATGCCGCTGCCGCACCTGCTCGACGTCACCCCGGCCACCGAGGACCGGCACGACGGCCCGCACCTGATCGCCAACTGGTCCTGGGCCGGCCGGACCGTCGCCGAGGAGGACGCCCAGGACGTCGCGGCCACCTGGTTCCGCGCCCTCGAACTGCTCGCCCGGCACGCCACCGCCCCCGGCGCGGGCGGCCGCACCCCCTCCGACCTGCCGCTGGTCGCCCTGGCCCAGGACGAGATCGAGGAGTACGAGGCCGAACTCGCCGAGGCCGGCACCGCCCTCGCCGACGTCCTGCCGCTCACCCCGCTCCAGCAGGGCATGCTCTTCCACGCCGACTACGACACCGCCGCCGGCAGCGCCGCGGACGCGGTCGACGTCTACACCCTGCAGATCGTCGCCGACATCGAGGGCGACCTCGACGCCGACGCCCTGCGCGCCGCCGGGCAGACCCTGCTCGACCGGCACCCCAACCTGCGCGCCGCCTTCCGCGCCCGGGCCACCGGCGAGCCCGTCCAGGTCATCGCCCAGCACGCCGAACTGCCCTGGCTGGACGCCGACCTGACCGACCTGCCGGAGCCCGCCCGGGCCGCCGAGCTGAACCGCATCACCGAGGCCGAGCGCACCCGCCGCTTCGACCTCGCCGCGCCGCCGCTGCTGCGCTTCGCGCTCGTCACCCACGGCGAGGGCCGGCACCGGTTCATCTGGACCAGCCACCACATCCTGGTCGACGGCTGGTCGATGCCGCTGCTCGTCCGCGAGCTGTTCGCGCTCTGCGCGCCCGGCGCGGACGTCGCGCTGCTGCCCGACCCGGCCCCGTACCGCTCGTACCTGGCCTGGCTGACCGCGCAGGACCGCACGGCCGCCCGGGCCGCCTGGCACGAGGTGCTGGCCGACATCGACGAGCCCACCCTGCTCGTCCCCGCCGACCCGAGCCGCCTCCCGGCGCTGCCCGACGCGGTGCTCGCCGAGGTGCCGCGCGAGCTGACCGCCGCGCTCGCCGGCTGGGCCCGCACCCAGGGCCTGACCGTCAACACCGTGGTGCAGGGCTGCTGGGCGCTGCTGCTCGGCCGGCTCACCGGCCGCCAGGACGTGGTGTTCGGCGCCGTCACCTCCGGCCGCCCGGCCGAGGTCCCGGACGTCGAGTCGATGATCGGCATGTTCCTCACCACCGTGCCGGTCCGGGCCCGGCTGCACCCCGGCGACACCCTCGCCGAACTGCTGCACGCCCTCCAGGACCAGCAGACCGCGCTGCTCCCGCACGAGCACCTCGGGCTCGCCGCGATCCACCAGGCCGCCGGCCTGTCCGGCGAGGTCTTCGACACCGTGGTGCTGTTCGAGAACTTCCCGCTGGACGAGAACGGCCTCGACACCGGCGTCGCCGACGGCCCGCGCATCGTCCGCACCGAGGCCCTGGACGCCCGGCACCACCCGCTGAGCCTGGTGGTCCACCCCGGCGACAGCCTGCACCTGCGGCTGGACTACAACCCCGGCCTGTTCGGCCGGGCCGAGGTCGAGCGGGTCGCGGCGATCTTCCAGCACCTGCTGCGGACCGTCGCCGAGCGGCCCGGACTGCCGCTCGCCCAGGTCGACGTGACCGCCCCGGCGGACCTCACCGGCACCGGCACCCCCGGCGAGCTGGGCGGACTGCTCGGCGCCTGGGACCCGTCGATCCCCGAGGAGAGCCTCGGCGTCGTCGAGC
>NZ_JBHWIJ010000492.1:0-3293 GCF_042732255.1 Kitasatospora sp. NPDC059803
GGGCGGCGCGGGCCGCCCGCCGCCCGCGCCGCCCCCGCGACGGGTGGCCTCCCGGGGCAGGATCAGCCCTCGCTGATCAGGCCCTCACGAAGCTGGGTCAGCGTCCTGGTGAGCAGCCGGGAGACGTGCATCTGGGAGATGCCGATCTCGTCGCCGATCTGCGACTGGGTGAGGTTGCCGAAGAACCGCAGCATGATGATCCGGCGCTCGCGCGGCGGCAGCTTGGCCAGCAACGGCTTCAGCGACTCCCGGTACTCGACGCCTTCCAACGCGAGGTCCTCGTAGCCGAGCCGCTCGGCCAGCGGTCCGTCGCCGTCCTCCTCGCTGGGGCTGGAGTCGAGCGAGCTGGCGGTGTAGGCGTTGCCCACCGCGAGGCCCTCGACCACGTCCTCCTCGCTGACCCCCAGGCAGGTGGCCAGTTCGGCGACGGTGGGGGAGCGGTCCAGCCGCTGGGACAGGTCGTCACCGGCCTTGGTGAGCGCCAGCCGCAGCTCCTGGAGCCGCCGGGGCACCCGGACCGACCAGCTGGTGTCCCGGAAGAAGCGTTTGATCTCGCCCACCACGGTGGGCATCGCGAAGGTGGGGAACTCCACCCCGCGCTCGGGGTCGAACCGGTCGATCGCCTTGATCAGGCCGATGGTGCCGACCTGGACGATGTCCTCCATCGGCTCGTTGCGGCTGCGGAAGCGCGCCGAGGCGTACCGGACCAGCGGCAGGTTGAGCTCGATCAGGGTGTCGCGGACGTACGTGTGCTCCGCGCTGCCCGGTTCCAGGGCGGCCAGCCGCAGGAACAGCGAGCGCGACAGCGTCCGGGTGTCCAGCCCGGAGCCGGGCGGCGCCTCGGGCCCGGGCGGCGCGGCGGCCGGGACCCGCTGGAGCGGGATCCGGTCCTCGGCGACAGCCGTACCGTTGGCCTGACCAGCGTGGATCTCCGCAGTGCCCAGCTCTCCGGACATGCGCCCACCCCCTTGTGACTGACAGTTGAACGGGGGCCGTCGCACGGAGGTTCCCGGCGGGGGCCCTCCCCCTCCATACCGGAACACGGTGCACGGCAAACCCGAACGTCGCAAGATGTCACGCGAGGGTAACGCGCTGCAATCTCAGTCTTCCCAGGAGTTGCCGGTCCGAAGCCTCGTCAGGATGCGGGAGAGCAGCCGCGAGACGTGCATCTGGGACATCCCCAGCTCGGTGCTGATCTGCGACTGGGTCAGGTTGGCGAAGAACCGCAGCATCACGATCCGCCGCTCCCGCTCGGGCAGCTGGACCAGCAGGTGGCGGACCATGTCCCGGTGCTCGACCTCGGCCAGCGCGGAGTCCTCGTAGCCGAGCCGGTCCAGCAGGGCGAGTCCGCCCTCGTGCTCCTGCGCCGCCTCCAGCGAGGCCGCGTTGTAGGCCCGCCCGGCGTCCAGGCAGGCCCGGACGTCCTCCTCGGGGATCCGCAGGCTGGCGGCGATCTCCGGCACCTTGGGGGCCCGGCCGTGCAGCACCGTCAGCTCCTCCATCGCGCCGCTGACCTGGACCCACAGCTCCTGGAGCCGGCGCGGGACGTGCATGGTGCGGACGTTGTCCCGGAAGTAGCGCTTGATCTCGCCGAGGATGGTGGGCAGTGCGTAGGTGGGGAACTGGACGCCGCGGGTGGGGTCGAACCGGTCGATCGCGTTGATCAGGCCGATGGTGCCGACCTGGACGACGTCCTCCATCGGTTCGCTGCGGCTGCGGAAGCGGGTGGCCGCGTAGCGGACCAGGGGGATGTTCACCTCGATCAGGGCGGCCCGGACCCGCTCCCGCTCGGGGGTGCCCGGGGGCAGCTCCGCGAGCCGTTCGAACAGCACCCGGGTCAGCGTCCGGACGTCCACCGCGGGGCGGCCGCCGGGGCCGCGCAGACCGTCCGGGCGGAGCTCGCCGGCCGGGCTGATGATCGACGCCAGTACCTCGTCGGACACGTCACCCCTCCCTCAGTCGATAACGAAGGGCCCTGCGGATCGGGTGTCGCGGCTGCTTCACCACCTCGCCATGTCCGGCAAAACCGGTCATAGCATCACAAGGCGGGCGCAGGTCGGGCAAGCACCCGGCGGAGGTGTGTTGGTGCGGCATCGGGGCTTCACCGGGCTTCCCGCCCAGGCGCCGCACGGATCGTTCCGGGGCGGAGCAAGGCGCCCCGTCCGGTGGCCGGACGGGGCGCGGCGGGCCGTCCGAGGGACGGACCCGGGTGCCTCGGGTGTCAGACCTCGATGTCGGCGATCACCCAGGTGGCGAATTCGCGCCACTGACCGGCCGCGGCCTGATGGGCCGGGTGGGTCAGGTACGCGTGCAGGGCGTCGCGGTCCTCGACCAGGCTGTTGATCGCGTAGTCGTGGGCGATGTCCCGCTCGGTGGTGTTCCAGCCGCACTCCCACTCGCGCAGCTCGGGGATCAGCGAACCCAGCTCGGCGAACGCCTTGGCGCCGGCGAGCGCGCGCTCGTCGTCCTTGCGGACGCCTTCGTTGAGCTTGAACAGGACCAGATGCCGGATCACGATTGCCGCTCCTCGCGGACGGGGACAGAGGGTCCCGCACACCGTAGCCGGTGCGCCGGGGCGGGACGACGGGCCCTATGCGAGCGGAGCGCTCACTTGATCAGTCCGGTCATGAAGGTGCCGACCGCCTTGGCCGCGTTCGAGATGCCCTCGAAGCCCAGTTGGACGAGCTGGGCGGAGCGGGCCGGCGAGCTGATGATCGAGTAGAGGACGAAGATGAGCAGGAGGGCCATGCCGATCTTCTTCGCCTGCGCCATCGGGTGTCGTCCTCTCCTGCTGTGGGCCGCCGCCATCCGGATCCCCGAGCGGCCCTGCGGAAGCAGCTTATCCATCGGACGGGCTATCAAGTGTGCGACGCGTTCGCCCGGCGGGACGAAGGTCCCCGTGAGTGGGGCCTTTCTCCGGATGCCCGGAAGCGGCCCGGGCGGCAGGATGGAAGACGTGCCGAGGATCTGGCAGGAATCCCCGGTGCGTGGATCCGGAGCTCCCCGCTGTGGGACCGGGCGCCGCGGCTTCCCCCCGACGCGGCGCCGGTTGTGGGACTCCGCCGGGGGAGCGGTCGTCCCCCCGAGCCGCTCCCCCTTTCCAGGCTCCGTACTCTCCGGGCGTTGGTGGTCATCAGCCCGGAGTACGGAGCCCTTTTCGCGTTCGAGGGTGCGCGGAAACGCCGAAGGGCCCGGCGGGTGGGGCCGGCCGTCGGGGGTTGCCGGCGGTGCGGGGGGGGTGGCAAACCCCGGGGCGGGGGCCCCACACCCCCAATCGCGGCGGGGGCCGTGTG
>NZ_JBHWIJ010000493.1:0-3246 GCF_042732255.1 Kitasatospora sp. NPDC059803
ACCCCCCCACCGGGGGGGGTTGCGCCCCCCGGCCGCCTGCCCCCGACCCGGTCCCGCACCACCCCCGACCCGCCGCCGCCCCCCCCGGGGCGGGGGGCCCCGCGCCGGGCCGGGACGTCCAGCCGGGGCGGCCCGCGTACGACGGTCCGTCGGCCGAGCGGTCCGACGACCCCGGGCGCCCGGCGGCCGAGGAGGCCGAGCGCCCCTCCCCCGGGCTCGTCGGGGAACTGGCCGGCGCCGTCCCCGACGCCGGGATCGACGGCGCCACCGGCACGGTCGGCAGCGTCTTCCAGGACCGGATCCGAGCCGGCGGACTCCCCCTGCCCGGGCAACGGGCCGCCGTCCCCGACGCCTTCGCGATCGCCTCCGGCCTGCCCGACACCGTCCCCGCCCAGGGCCGCCCCGCCGAGACCCGCGCCTCCCGGGAGGGCGGGCCCGCCGAACTGCCCGCCACCACACGGTCCGGCGCCACCGGAGTCCGCTCCGCCGCACCGGCCGCCACCGCCCGCCCGTCCGGGGCGGCCGGTGCGCCCCCGGTCCAGGAGGCCACCGCCCCGGACGGGCGGAGCGCGGCCGGACCCGCCACGAGCCGTGACCGGACGGGCGCCACCACCGCCCTGCCGGTCGGGCCCGGCGCACCCGCCCAGCCGTCCGAAACCCTCGCGCTCGCCGACACCGCCACGGTGACGGCCGTGGGCGACGGTTCCGCCACCGCGACCGCCGTCCTCGCGCCGATCGCCGCCGGGCTGCTGCTGACCGGCGCGGCCATGTGCAAGCACCGCGGCCTGCCGCGCGGGCACTGACCGGACTCACGCTCCTGGCGACGGTTCCAGCGCCGGCCGCGGACGTTCACGCCCGGGGGCAACCCCTCGGGGTGGTCAGCGGAAGACGCCCGGGGGCGGGGCCGGGGAGGGGGCGGCGGTGGCGTCCGTGGCGGGGACGGCCCCGGCGGCGAACGCGGTGAGGGCGGAGCCGTGTTCGACCCGGCCGAGGGCGGCGTCGGAGGCGACGCGGCGGGTGAGGTCGGCGATCGGGAGGGGTGCGTGGGCGCCGGCGAGGACGAGGTTGCCGAAGCGCTTGCCGCGCAGGACGGCGGGGTCGGCGACCAGGCACAGTTCGGGGAAGACCGCGCCGAGGGTGGCGATCTGGGAGCGGGCGAAGGGCAGCGCCGAGCCGTCGGCGATGTTGGCCGCGTACCAGCCGCCGGGGGCGAGGGCGCGGGCGGCGAGGGCGGTGAACTCGACGGTGGTGCAGTGGGCCGGGGTGCGGGCGCCGGAGAAGACGTCGGTGATGACCAGGTCGACGCTGCCCTCGGGGGTGCGTTCGAGCACGCTGCGGGCGTCGGCACCGCGCACCTTGATCTGCCAGCCGCGCTCCAACGGCAGCTCGGTGCGGACGAGTTCGGTGAGCGCGGTGTCGATCTCTGCGACCTGCTGGCGGGAGCGGGGCCGGGTGACCGCGACGTAACGGGCCAGGGTGAGGGCGCCGCCGCCGAGGTGCAGCACGGTGAGCGGGCGGCCGGACGGGGCGACCAGGTCGATCAGGTGGCCGAGCCGGCGCTGGTACTCGAAACCGAGGTGGGTGGGGTCGGCGAGGTCGACCATGGACTGCGGGGCGCCGTCGATCAGCAGCGACCAGGCCGCGGGGCGGTCCCGGTCGGGCCGCAGTTCGGCGAGGCCGGAGCCGACCGGACGGGTGAGCGGGCCCTGGGCGTGGGTGCGGCCGCCGGGGCCGGTGACGTCCGGCCCGGTGTCGCGCTCGGTGCCGCGGCCCGTGCCCCGGGCTGCTCTGCTGCTTCGTCCCATGACCGCCATTATCGCCGCCGGGCGGGGCGGCCTCGCTGGTCAGGGAGATCCGGGAGGTCAGGGAGATCAGGGGGCGTGCCAGGTGGATCCGGCCGGAGGGGCGGGCCAGGCTCGCGGGCCCGGCGGGATCCGCACGGCACGCCCGCTAGAACGGGCCGAGGCCGCCTGCGGTGAGCGTGCAGGCGGCCTCGCAGAGGGCGGAGCGGAGCACCCAGGCGTCGGTGGGGCGGGCGGCGCAGGCGGCGCCGGAGGGGGGCATCACCCACCGCGGGTCGGTGGCGGTCGGCAGCAGGGCGCCGGCGGTACAGGAGCTGCCTGGCAGGTGCCAGGTCTCGCTGGTGCCGACGGGGACGAGGAAGGTGACGGTGCTGCCGTTGCGGCTCTGCAGGACGGCCCCGCAGGCCCTGCGCAGCCGCAGGATGTCCACCGCCTCCAAGCCGTGCCGCAGGGCGACCGTCACGGTGTCGCAGCTGGTGACGAGGGTGTCCTGGTCCGGTCCGGGGCCGAGGCGGTGGCCGGGGTGCCGGCCGCCGCGGGGGGCGCGTCCGCCTTCGACCGGGCCCCGGCCGGGGATCCGGTCGTCGGCCGGGTCGGGGAGCAGGGCGGGGGCGGCGCCGGCGAGCACGCCGCCGGCGGCCGGTCGGTACTGCGACAGTCCGGTGGCCATCATGGGCCCTCCTGTACCTCGTCGGGTCAAAAGCGCCGCCGCCCGGAAGGTGGGGGCCGCGGGGACGGACGGCAGGCCGGGGCGACGGCCTGGGCTTCCACGTATCAGGACAACGCGGCGGACACCTCACAGGCCACGGGGCGCCTTACAGCAAGGCATGGCATTTCATGGCGGATAACCCGCAACCACGCCCGCTTTATACCGAATTGGGGGCACATCTCCCATAAACCGGCTGTGGTCGACCGGTCACGCCCGGTACTGTCGGTGGCGGGTCACGACGACCCCACCGGCCACACCGGGCCGTTCCCGCACCGTCGCGCACCACCGTGCCGACACCCGGACCGTACCCGCACTTCGCCCCCGCACCCGACACCCGCGCACCTCCGGCGCCGCCGGCCGCGCACCCGCACCACCACCCTCCGCACGACCACGGAGCGCACCATGGCAGCCACCCCACCGGCCGAGCCGAACCGCCCGTCACCCAACGCCGTGATGCGCGCACTGCGCGGCAACCGCTCACCCGGCGAGTTCGCCATGGCCGTGCGCCGGGCGGCCCGGGAGATCGGGGAGCACGTGTCCTGCGACGCCCGCTACGTCGGGCGGGTCGAATCCGGCGAGATCCGCTGCCCCAACTACGCCTACGAGCGGGTCTTCCGGCACATGTGGCCGGACCGCACGCTCACCGAACTCGGCTTCTCCCCCCGGACCGCCCTCCGCCCCCCCCCCGCGGCGGGCGGCGGGGGGCGGCGGCCCCACCGCGGCGTCGTCAAATGC
>NZ_JBHWIJ010000494.1:0-1208 GCF_042732255.1 Kitasatospora sp. NPDC059803
GGTCGCCCCGGTCAGGGCCGCGCCCGGCTGCGCGCCCACCGACTACCCGGTCGGCGCGTTCACCGGTCGGATCGCGCTGATCCAGCGCGGCGGCTGCGGCTTCGCCGTCAAGCAGGCCGCGGCCGCGACGGCCGGCGCGGTGGGCGCGATCATCTACAACAACACCGAGGGCGACCTCAACGGCACCCTCGGGGACCCTGCGGCCGGCAGGATCCCCGTCGGCGGGATCACCCGGGCCGCCGGGGAGGCGCTGGCCGCGAAGGCCGCCGCCGGCCAGGTGCGGCTGAACCTCGACATCCGTACCTTCATGGAGCCGCGCAAGACCTGGAACGTCATCGCCGAGACCAGGGGCGGAGACCCGGCCGACACCGTGATGGTCGGGGCGCACCTGGACTCCGTCCCGGCCGGGCCCGGCATCAACGACAACGGCTCCGGTGCGGCGGGCATCCTGGAGGTCGCGCGCAACCTGACCGTCCACCCGGTGAAGAACAAGGTCAGGTTCGCCTGGTGGTCCGCCGAGGAGTTCGGCCTCAAGGGCTCGGAGGCGTACGTGAAGTCGCTCTCCGAGGCGGACCGGAAGAAGGTCAGGCTCTACCTCAACTTCGACATGATCGCCTCTCCCAACTACGCGCAGTTCGTCTACGACGGCTCGGGCAGCACCGGCGGCGGCGCCGGCCCCGAGGGCTCGGCGCAGATCGAGCGGGACCTCACCGGGTACCTGGACGGCCGGGGCCTGCCGCACGAGCCGACCGCCTTCAACGGCCGCTCCGACTACGGCCCGTTCATCGACGCGGGCATCCCGGCCGGCGGCACCGACACCGGCGCCGAGGTGGTCAAGTCGCCGGCGCAGGAGGAGCGTTACGGCGGCACGGCGGGCGTGGCCTTCGACGCCTGCTACCACAAGGCCTGCGACGGCTTGAAGAACATCGACATGGACGCCTTCGACGTCAACATCGATGTGATCGCGCATGCCGTCGGCACCTACGCCTGGGACCTCTCCTCACTGAACCGGCCCGTGCCGCCGCAGCGCCCCGCCGGCCAGGCGGGTGGCGGCGGCGGTATGAGCGGGGGCCACGCCCACGAGGTGACGGCCTGACGCCCGGGTGGGCCCGCTGCCGTCCTCGGGCGGCGGGCCCACCCGCCCCACCCGCCGGCGCCGCCGGGCGCGGCCGCCCATCGGCCCCCCCGCCCCCGCGCCCCCCCCGCCC
>NZ_JBHWIJ010000494.1:1218-3195 GCF_042732255.1 Kitasatospora sp. NPDC059803
GGGGGGGGGGGGGGGGGGGGGGTGGGGGAGCGCGCCCCCCCCGCCGCCGCTGGCCCCGCGGGCCGGGGGGGGGGCCCCCCCGGGGGCCCCCCCCCCCCCCCCCCCCCCCGCCCCACCCGCCGGCTCCGCCGTGCTCGTCCGCCATTCGGCCCCTCCTCCCGCTCGCACCCCCGGACCTCACCCCGGACCTCACCCCGGACCTCAGCCCGGGCCTCGCCCCTGCCCGGCGAGGTTGCGAGCACCGTAGCCGAGGGCACTGACAATTCGGCCCCGGGCCGGGTACGGTGCCGCGCGGAGCGCATCCGCCGAGACCCGGTGGGTGCGTCGAACCCGGTCCTGACACCATGGGGCCGAGATCACGAGACCGTGACACCCTCGGAGGAGTCAGCAACATGAGCACGCACTACGACGTCGTCGTCCTCGGCGCCGGCCCCGGCGGCTACACCGCCGCCGTCCGCTCCGCTCAGCTCGGCCTGAAGACCGCCGTCATCGAGGCCAAGTACTGGGGCGGCGTCTGCCTGAACGTCGGCTGCATCCCCTCCAAGGCCCTGCTGCGCAACGCCGAGCTCGCCCACATCTTCACCAAGGAGGCCAAGACCTTCGGCATCAAGGTCGAGGGCCAGGTGACCTTCGACTTCGGCGAGGCCTTCCGCCGCAGCCGGTCGGTGGCCGACGGCCGGGTCAAGGGCGTCCACTACCTGATGAAGAAGAACGGCATCACCGAGTACGACGGCTGGGGCACCTTCGTCGACGACCACACCCTCCAGGTCGCGCTCAGCGGCGGCGGCTTCGACGTCGTCACCTTCGACCACTGCGTCATCGCCGCCGGTGCCACCACCCGGCTGCTGCCCGGCACCAGCCTGAGCGACCGGGTGGTCACCTACGAGGAGCAGATCCTCACCGAGCAGCTGCCGGAGAGCATCATCATCGCGGGCGCCGGCGCGATCGGCGTCGAGTTCGCGTACGTGCTGCACAACTACGGCGTGAAGGTCACCATCGTCGAGTTCCTGGACCGCGTGGTGCCGCTGGAGGACGTCGAGGTCTCCACCGAACTGGCCAAGCAGTACCGCAAGCTCGGCATCGAGGTGCTCACCTCCACCCGGGTCGAGTCGATCGACGACAGCGACCCGAACGCCAAGGTCAAGGTCACCGTCACCAGGGACGGTCAGCAGCAGGTGCTGGAGGCCGACAAGGTGCTCCAGGCGATCGGCTTCGCGCCGCGTGTCAACGGCTACGGCCTGGAGAACGCCGGCGTCAAGCTGACCGACCGCGGCGCCATCGCGGTGGACGGCCGCGGCCGCACCAGCGCCGGGCACATCTTCGCGATCGGCGACGTGACGGCCAAGCTGATGCTCGCGCACGCCGCCGAGACGATGGCCGTGATCGCCGCCGAGACCATCGGCGGGGCGGAGACCATGGAGGTCGACTTCGCCATGATCCCGCGCGCCACCTACTGCCAGCCGCAGATCGCCTCCTTCGGCTACACCGAGGCGCAGGCCCGCGAGCTGGGCCACGACGTCAAGGTCGCCAAGTTCCCGTTCACCGCCAACGGCAAGGCGCACGGCCTCGGCCACCCGATCGGCTTCGTCAAGGTCATCAGCGACGCCAAGTACGGCGAGCTGCTCGGCGCCCACCTGATCGGCCCCGAGGTCACCGAGCTGCTGCCCGAGCTGACCCTGGCCCAGCAGTGGGACCTCACCGTCCATGAGGTCGCCCGCAACGTGCACGCCCACCCCACCCTCGGCGAGGCGGTCAAGGAGGCCATCCACGGCCTCGCCGGCCACATGATCAACATGTGACGCGCACCGCATGACGGCAGGGCCCGCCCGACCTCCCGGGCGGGTCCTGCCGCTTTCCGGCGGCCCCGGGCCTCGGGGGCCGCGGGCGCGGGGGGGGGGGGGGGGGGGGCGCGGGGCGCCCGGGCGGGCAGGGGGCCGCCAGCGGCGCCCCCGGGGGGGGGGGGGGCACCGCCCCCCC
>NZ_JBHWIJ010000495.1:0-3184 GCF_042732255.1 Kitasatospora sp. NPDC059803
CTCGGACTCACCCACAACGGCACGACCTGGCAAATCCAGGCCACCACCTGACAGCACGGCCCGGATCAACCCAAGATCTTCATCAGCCTTCTAGGACGGCTCGTGGGGGGAACCATGAAAGGGGTCCGCCGAGTCGTCGGGGGAACACGGCCTTCGAACCGGGCCTGACGGAGGGAGCAGCGGTGGACGCGTCATCCGGGAGCGGGCGGGAGTTGCTGGCGGCGGCGGGGGTGCTGTTCCCGGACGAGCGGGGGCGGGTGCTGGTGGTGCGGTTGCCGTACGACCGGAAGCATCCGGTGGCGATCCCGGGCGGCGGGTGGGAGCCGCAGGACCGCTCGCCCCGGGAGACCGCGCTGCGCGAGGTGGTGGAGGAACTCGGGTTCACGCCCCGGCTGGGGCCGCTGGCCTGCGTCGACTGGACGCTCGACCACTTCCGGCCGCCGATCGCCGCGTACCTGTACTGGGCGCAGCCGCTCACCGCCGAACAGGCCGCGGCGATCCGGCCGGACGCGGCGGAGGTCGGCGGCTGGGCCTGGCTGACCCCAGAACAGGCGGGCCACGCGCTGCCGCCCCTGCTGTCCCGCCGGGTCACGGCCTGCCTGCGGGCGCCGCGGTCGGCCGGTCCGCTGGAGCTGGAGGACAGCAGGCCCGTGGGGCACACCCTCGACCACCTGCCGGCGGACGAACCGCCGCCCGCGTACACCGGGCTGGCCGACGCGCCCGCCCTGGGCTCCGCCCCCGGCGGGCCCGGGTACGAGCCGCCGATGGACCGGGCCACCTACATCGCCACCCGCCCGCGGATCCGGGCCAAGGCGCGGGCCCTGTTCACCGACGACGCCGGGCGGGTCCTGCTGGTCCGGCTGCGGCCGTGGGACGGGCCGCGCGGCCGGGTGCCGTACTGGACGCTGCCGGGCGGCGGGATCGAGGCGGACCGGGAACTGCCCAGGGCGGCCGTCCGACGCGAGATCCGCGAGGAACTCGGCTGGGAGGTCGAACCGGGGCGGCTGCTGGCGCTGGACTGGCAGCCCGGGGCGGCCGCCGACCCGGAGGCCGACCCGGCGACCGGGCGGGACACCGCCGTGCTGGTGTCCGTGTTCGACGGGGGCACGGTGACGGAACGGATGCTCGGTTCGATCGCGCTGCCGGAGGAGGAGCTGGTGGAGTGGCGGCTCTGCGGCCCCGCCGAGGCACGGGCGCTGCTGACCGGCCCGTCCTGGGCCCGGACGGCCGCCGCGCTGGCCGCGCGGGAGCGGGCGGGCGGGCCGGCCGAGCTGGTGCGCGGACGCGCCGCCGGGTAGCGGCGGGCGGGCGGGTCGAGCGGGTTCAGGAGGGTTCAGGAGGGTTCAGGAGGGCGCGGCAGGGGGACCGGCCGGTCGGGCGGGGCTGTTGGGCAGGGCGGACAAGGCCGGGTCGGGTGGGTCACACTGGGGCCATGCAGAACGGGATCACGCAGCACGGGATCACGGAGGCACTGGCCGGCCGCCGGGTGGCGTCGGTCAGCGGCGGCGACCGACTGGACCTCACCCTCGACGGACCGGTGACCGTCCGGGTGGCGCACGAGTTCCGCCTCGCCGCGCCCTCCTTCACCGCCCCGGCGGAGGTCGAGCACTACTTTCCGGCGCTGACCGTCCGTCCGACCGGCACCCTGCTCGCGCTCGTCGGCCGGACCGTCGACACCGCCGAGATCACCCTCGCCGGCGGCCTGGAGCTGGCCTTCGCGGAGGGCGGCGCGCTGTCCGTCCCGCCGCACGCGCAGCTCGCGCCGTGGAGTGTGGAGACCGCCGAGGGGGCGGTGTGTGCGGGGCTGCCGGGCGGCGAGGTCCGGTGGACGGCGCCCGGCGCGGCCTGAGCCGGCGCCGGGCCGACGCGTCGTCCGGTCGGACTCTCCGGCCTGTCCGAGCTTTTCGAGCTGTCCGCCTGTCCGACCTGTCAGACCTCCAGGTCGGCCTCGATCCTGGTGAGCTGGTGGCGGGCCATCGCCAGGTTGGCCCGCGCCTTGTCCAGCGCCAGGTAGAGGAAGAGGCCCTTGCCGGTGCGGCCGGCGAGCGGCCGGATCAGGTGGTACTGGCTGCTGAGGGTGATCAGGATGTCCTCGATCCCGTCCTGTAGGCCGAGCATGTCCATGGTGCGCATCTTGGCGCGGACCACGTCGGTGTTCCCCGCCGCGGCCACGTTGAGGTCCAGCCCGCCGGGGCCGTCGAGGGTGGCGAGCGCCATTCCGCTGTTGTAGTCCACGAGTGCCGCGCCGATGGCGCCCTCGATGCTGGTCATGGCCTGCTTGAGCGCGCCGGCTGCGTCGGTCATCTGGGTAACTCCCTTTCGGTGGTGGGGTGCTGAGGTGATAGGTGCGATCGGCCGGGGGCCTGGCTGGTCAGGCCGGTCAGGCCGGGTCGCGGGGGTCCTTCGGCAGGAGGCTGTCGCTGAGCAGCCCGGCAATCCGCTGGGCCGAGCGGCGGGCCTCCAGGTGCAGCCGGCCGACGTTGACGTCCGGGTGCGCCAGCAGGGCCAGCACGCAGCTGCCCCCGGCCGCGTAGGTGGCGACGTAGCCGTGCTCGCCGCGCACCAGCGACTCACGGAACTCGCCCTGGCCGGTGGTGTCGGCGAGCCGTTGGGCCAGCGACAGCGAGGCCGCCGTCATCGCGGCCAGGCCGGAGGGTTCCGCCCCGTGGGTGTCGTGCGCGACCAACAGGCCGTCCACGCTGGCCACCAGGCCACCCGCGAGGTGCGGGACGCGCTGCTTGACGGCGCGGAGCTCGGCGAGCAGTTCGGTCTCCAAGGCGATCAGTTGTCTCCTTCCGACACGCTGCTTGAGCACCCGCCTCATGGCCGGGACGGCGGGGTCGCGGGTGGAGAGTGGTTCAAAGTCGGGCCTCCAGAAGGGTTCGGACCCGGGTCAGCAGCGCGATGTCCGGGTCGGGGACGGCCAGCGGCGGGTGGGCCGCTGCCGTGGTGGGCGGGCGATCGGAGCGGGCGGGGGCCACGGGGCCGGACGGCGTGGCGCCGGTGAGGGTGGCGCCGGGGACCCGGCGGTGCAGGCCTCCTCCCGGCGGGCGAGCGGGGGCCGGCGCCTCGGGGGCCGGGGGGGGGGGGGGCGGGGGGGCGCGGGGGGGGGGGGGGGGGGGCGGGGGGGCGCCCCCGCGCCCCGCCCCCGCCCCCGCCCGGGCCGCGGCGCCCCGGGCGCCGG
>NZ_JBHWIJ010000496.1:0-3139 GCF_042732255.1 Kitasatospora sp. NPDC059803
GGGTGGGGGGGGTTTGTGTCATTTTATATTCGCGGGGGTGGGGGGCGCCGGGCGCGTCCGCGGGGGGGCGGGGCCCCCCCCCCCCGGGGCCCCCCCCCCCGTCGTCGTTTCCACGCGCCTCCCGCCTCAGAACGGCCGCAGCGCCGGCTCCTTGCGCGCCCCGCCGAGCAGCCGCTCCAACGCCACCTCCACATCGCCCCGCCAGGACAGCGTGGTGCGCGCCTCCAGCCGCAGCCGCGGGTAGCGGTGGTGCGAGCGGACGGTCTTGAAGCCGACCGCGAGCAGGTGGTCGGCCGGCAGCACGCAGCCGACCGGCTCAGGACCGGCCGAGCCGAAGGCCTCGATCGCCCGCACCCCGCGCCCGAGCAGGTCCTTGGCCACGGTCTGCACCAGCACCCGGCCGAGCCCCTGCCGCTGGTAGCCCGGAACCACCCGGCTGACCATCAGCTGGACGGCGTCCGGCGAGACCGGACTGGTCGGGAAGGACTGCGACCGGGGGACGTAGGCGGGCGGCGCGTACAGCACGAAGCCGGCCGGCTGGTCGTCCACGTAGACGATCCGACCGCAGGAACCCCACTCCAGCAGCACCGCGGAGATCCACCCCTCCTTCTCCAGCTCCGGCTTCCCGGACTCCACCGCCGCCTTCCCGCTGACCGGATCCAGCTCCCAGAACACGCAGGAGCGGCAGGTCGTCGGCAGATCGGCGAGGTTGTCCAGGGTCAGCGGAGCGATCCGGCGTCCCATGCCCCGCACCTCCTCCTCCACTTCACGGTCGAGCATGCCCCCACAGACGCCGATGGGTGCATGTTTCACGTGAAACAGTGCTCACGCGGAACATGCACCCATCGGGTATCGTCCCCGGCTCAGCCCTGCGACAGCCGCAGACCGTCCTCGCCCGGGGCCAGGCTGTCCAGGATCCGGTTCAGGTCCTCCACCGAACCGAACTCCAGCACCACCTTGCCCTTGCCCAGCTTGCCGCCGCGCTGCGACACCTCGACCTTGACCCGGGTGTCGAAGCGGTCCGACAGCCGGCTCGCCAGATCGTTGAAGGCCGGGGAGATCAGCTTGCCCGCCTTCGGCGCCTGGCGCTTCGGCTTCCGGTCCTCCTCCTCGCCCATCAGCGCGACGATCTCCTCGGTGGTCCGCACCGAGAGGCCCTCCGCGACGATCCGCTTGGCCAGCAGCTCCCGCCGCTCGGCATCCGGCACCCCGAGCAGCGCCCGGGCGTGGCCGGCGGTCAGCACCCCGGCGGCGACCCGGCTCTGCACGGTGGGCGAGAGCTTCAGCAGCCGCAGCGTGTTGGAGACGTGCGAGCGCGAGCGGCCGATCCGGTCGGCCAGCTCGTCGTGGGTGCAGGAGAAGTCCCGCAGCAGCTGGTCGTAGGCGGCCGCCTCCTCCAGCGGGTTCAGCTCGGCCCGGTGCAGGTTCTCCAGCAGGGCGTCCAGCAGCAGCTTGTCGTCCTCGGTGGCACGGACGATGGCCGGGATCTGCTTCAGCCCGGCCTCCTTGGAGGCGCGCCAGCGGCGCTCGCCCATGATCAGCTCGAAGCGATCGGGCGCGACCTGGCGCACCACGATCGGCTGGAGCAGACCGACCTCCTTGATCGAGACGACCAGCTCGGCCAGCTTGTCGTCGTCGAAGACCTCACGGGGCTGGCGCGGGTTGGGCTCGATCGCGTCCAGCGGCAGCTCGGCGAAGAAGGCACCGGCCACCGGCGCCGGCTGCGCCTGCTCGGCCTGCTTCTCCGCGGCCGCCCGGGCCGCCACCGTGCCGCGGCCGGTCGGCAGCGTCGGTACCGAGGTCGGCGACGCCGCGCCGATCGCCCCCTCGGGGGGGGGGGGGGCCGCCCCCGCCGCCCCGCCGTCCACCGGTACGGCGGGGCGGATCAGCGCCTCCAGCCCTCGTCCCAAACCCCTGCGACCACTCACCGATGACCCTCCGTCGTACCGTGCTGTGCCACCGGGGCTCCGTGCCCCGTACCGCTGCCGTGCCGCTGCTGCCCCAGGAGCGGGCCGCCGCCGACCGCCGCCGCGCGCAGCCCGAGCTCGCGGGCGGCCTCCAGGTAGGAGAGCGCCCCGGTCGAGCCCGGGTCGTAGGTGAGGACCGTCTGGCCGTAGCTGGGCGCCTCCGAGATGCGCACCGAGCGCGGGATCGCGGTGCTCAGCACCTCCTGCGGGAAGTGCGTCCGGACCTCCTCGGCGACCTGGGCGGCCAGCCTGGTCCGGGCGTCGTACATGGTGAGCAGGATGGTCGAGACGTGCAGCGCGGGGTTGAGGTGCGCGCGCACCAGCTCGACGTTGCGCAGCAGCTGGCCCAGGCCCTCCAGCGCGTAGTACTCGCACTGGATCGGGATCAGCACCTCCCGCCCGGCCACCAGGGCGTTGACCGTCAGCAGGCCCAGCGAGGGCGGACAATCGATCAGGACGTAGTCCAGCGGCTGCTCGTAGGCGGCGATGGCGCGCTGGAGCCGGCTCTCCCGGGCCACCAGCGACACCAGCTCGATCTCGGCGCCGGCCAGGTCGATGGTCGCGGGGACGCAGAACAGCCCCTCGACGTCCACCACCGGCTGCACCACGTCGGCGAGCGGCTTGCCCTCGACCAGGACGTCGTAGACGGACGGCACCTCGGCGTGGTGGTCGATGCCGAGGGCGGTGGAGGCGTTGCCCTGCGGGTCGAGGTCGACGACCAGGACGCGCAGTCCGTGCATGGCGAGCGAGGCGGCCAGGTTGACGGTGGTGGTGGTCTTGCCGACCCCGCCCTTCTGGTTGGCGACCACGATCACCCGGGTGGCGGCGGGGCGGGGCAGACCCTCACCCGCTCGGCCGATCGCCTGAACCGCAGCCTGGGCAGCCCTCGCGATGGGCGTGTCATCGATCTGGCCGATGGTCTCCGAGTCCTGCATGGGGGTCAGTGTTTCACGTGAAACCGGAGCGGCAACAGTCGCCGCCCGGCTGCGGCCGAGGATTCCCGAGAGCAAGGAGCGACGTTTCACGTGAAACACCATGCCCGCTATGTCGGAAATCTGACGTTGCGACACTCCGGTGTCCTCCCGTCGACCGGCCGTCACCCCGACGGCCACCGGAACGCCGACGGGCGGGTGGCTCCCCCCTCAGGAGGAACCACCCGCCCGTCGTCGAGC
>NZ_JBHWIJ010000497.1:0-3132 GCF_042732255.1 Kitasatospora sp. NPDC059803
CCCCCGCGCCCGCCCCCCCCCCCCGGGGGGGACGGGGCCGGCCGGTGCTCCCGGGAGCGCGACCGTCCTTTAACCCCCCCCGCGGGGCGCCGCTGCTGACGCTCGCGCCCACCTCGGCCTTGAGGCCGACGACGGTGCCCGCCTTGTGCGCGTTCAGCGGCTGCTCCATCTTCATCGCCTCCAGGACCACGATCAGCTCGCCCTCGGCGACGACCTGGCCCTCCTCGACGGCGACCTTGACGATGGTGCCCTGCATCGGCGAGGCCAGGGTGTCACCACTGACGGCCGAACCGGCCTTCTTGGCGCCCACCCGGCGCTTGGCCTTCGCGGCACCCGCCGCACCGGCCGCCGGGGCCGCCGAGACGCCCAGCGAGGACGGCAGCGAGACCTCGATCCGCTTGCCGCCGACCTCGACCACGACGGTCTCGCGGCCCTCGGCCTCCTCGCCGTCGCCGGCCGCGCCCGCGAACGGCGGGATGGTGTTGTCGAACTCGGTCTCGATCCACCGGGTGTAGATCGTGAACGGGCCCTCGCCGCCGTGCACCTCGGGCGCGAACGCCGGGTCGGTGACGACCGCCTGGTGGAACGGGATGGCGGTGGCCATGCCCTCCACCTTGAACTCGTTCAGCGCGCGGCGGGCCCGCTCCAGGGCCTGCTTGCGGTCCCGGCCGGAGACGATCAGCTTGGCCAGCAGGGAGTCCCAGGCCGGGCCGATGACCGAGCCGGTCTCCACGCCGGAGTCCAGCCGGACGCCCGGGCCGGACGGCGGCGCGAACAGCGTCACGGTGCCGGGCGCGGGCAGGAAGCCCCGGCCCGGGTCCTCGCCGTTGATGCGGAACTCGAACGAGTGGCCGCGCACCTCGGGGTCGCCGTAGCCCAGTTCCTCGCCGTCGGCGATCCGGAACATCTCGCGGACCAGGTCGAGTCCGGTGACCTCCTCGGTGACCGGGTGCTCGACCTGCAGCCGGGTGTTGACCTCCAGGAAGGAGATCGTGCCGTCCAGCGCCACCAGGAACTCGCAGGTCCCGGCGCCCTCGTAGCCGGCCTCCTTCAGGATGGCCTTGGACGCCCGGTACAGCTCGGCGTTCTGCTCGGCGGTCAGGAACGGCGCGGGCGCCTCCTCGACCAGCTTCTGGTGCCGGCGCTGCAGCGAGCAGTCACGGGTGGAGACGACCACCACGTTGCCGTGCTTGTCCGCGAGGCACTGGGTCTCCACGTGCCGCGGGTTGTCCAGGTAGCGCTCGACGAAACACTCGCCGCGGCCGAAGGCGGCGACGGCCTCGCGCACCGCGGACTCGTACAGCTCCGGGATCTCCTCCAGCGTGCGGGCGACCTTGAGGCCGCGGCCGCCGCCGCCGAAGGCCGCCTTGATGGCGACCGGAAGGCCGTGCTCCCGGGCGAACACGACCACCTCGTCGGCACCCGAGACCGGGTCCGGGGTCCCGGCGACCAGCGGCGCGCCGGCGCGCTGCGCCACGTGCCGGGCGGTGACCTTGTCACCGAGGTCGCGGATGGCCTGCGGGGGCGGGCCGATCCAGGTCAGGCCCGCGTCGAGGACGGCCTGGGCGAAGTCGGCGTTCTCCGACAGGAACCCGTAGCCGGGGTGGACGGCGTCGGCCCCGGAGTCCGCTGCGGCCTTCAGGACCTTGGCGATGTCCAGGTAACTGGTGCCGGGGGTGTCTCCACCCAGCGCGTAAGCCTCGTCGGCCGCGCGGACGTGCAGCGCATCCCGGTCCGGCTCGGCGTAGACGGCGACGCTGGCGATACCGGCGTCCGAGCAGGCCCGGGCGACGCGGACGGCGATTTCCCCGCGGTTGGCGATGAGCACCTTGCGCACTGTGGCTCCCTTCTTGAACCTGGTCGAGTTTATGGATTCCTGGGCGGTACCGGCGAGTAGCCCCAGGTTGTGAACTATCCCACACGGACGGTGATGAATTTCCGGGGCCCGTCGACCGCCCGTCCGGTGACGCCGCAGGTCGCGGCCGGTGCGGTCGAACCGGCCGGATCCACAGCGGGTGACCGGGCGTTGTCCGGTGCCCCGGTGGCATCGGACACACTCTCGCGCGGCCGGCTCAAACGACGGTGGAACGGGCGGCGGGCCGCCGCCCGTTCTGCGGGTCCGGCCGTCAGGCCCAGAGGTCGACCAGCCGGACGTCCAGGTCGGCGAGCAGGGTGCGCAGCAGCGGCAGCGAGAGGCCGATGACGTTGCCCGGGTCGCCGTCGATGCCCTCGATGAACGGCGCCGAGCGCCCGTCCAGGGTGAACGCCCCGGCGACGTGCAGGGGCTCGCCGGAGGCCACGTAGGCGGCGATCTCGGCGTCGTCCGGGGTGCCGAAGCGGACGGTGGTGGACGCGGTCGCCGAGGACTGCCGGCCGGTCGCGGTGTCGATCACGCAGTGGCCGGTGCGCAGCACCCCGGCCCGGCCGCGCATCGACTGCCAGCGGGCGAGCGCCTCGGTGGCGTCGGCGGGCTTGCCGAGGGCCTGGCCGTCCAGCTCCAGGACGGAGTCGCAGCCGATCACCAGCTCGCCGTCGGTCAGTGCGGCGGCGACGGCCTTCGCCTTGGCCTCGGCCAGCACCAGGGCGAGTTCGGCCGGGGTGGCGGCGCTGATCGCGTCCTCGTCGACGCCGCTGACCACCACGCGCGGGTCGAGGCCCGCCTGGCGGAGCAGTCCGAGGCGGGCGGGGGAGGCGGAGGCGAGGACGAGGATGCGCTGGTCGGTCATGCCCCTCAGGGTAGGGGGTGCCGGTGTCCGCCGTTCGGGTGAACGGCGGTCGCGGCGGTCGGGTGAGCGGCGGTCACCGCAGTCGGGTGGGCGCCGGTCACAGCAGGAGGAGGACGGCGGCCACCATCGCGAGGGCGGCGAGCACCCGGCCGGCCCGGTGCAGCCGCTCCATCATCCGGCGGGCCTCCGGGGAGGGCTCGTCGCGGGGGTCTGACCAGAGCACACGTCCAGGGTGCGCCGCGCCCGGCCCCGGGCGCCTGAGTATCCGTACTCAGCTTTCGGGCAATCCGGGCGGACGGGCCCGAACGGGTGCGGAGTGGGGGGGGGGGGGGGGGCGCGGGCGCGCGCCCAGCCCCCCGCGGCGCTGGCGGCCCCGCGCCCGCCGCCGCCCCCGGGGGGGGGCCGC
>NZ_JBHWIJ010000498.1:0-3127 GCF_042732255.1 Kitasatospora sp. NPDC059803
CCCTGGACGGCGAGCCCGATGGCTGGGGGGGCGGGGGCGCGGGGCCGGGGGGGGGCGCGCGCCGGGGTGCCCCGGGCGTTCCCCCCGACCTGCCCCACCCCGCGCGCCTCGACCAGGCCGTCGGTACAGAGCAGCACCGTCTCGCCCGGGTCCAGGCTGAACCGGGTGACCCGGTACTCCTGGTCCGGGTCGATGCCCAGCGGCAGCCCGCCGGCCACCGGCACCACGGCGGCGGTGCCGTCCGCCCGGCGCACCACCGGGTCGAGGTGGCCGGCCCGGACGGCGTAGACCACGCCGTAGTCCACGTTGACCTCGGCGTAGGCGCAGGTCGCGAAGTGGTCGGTGTCCAGGTCGGCGAGGAAGCGGGAGGCGCGGGCCATCACCGCGGCCGGCGGGTGCCCCTCGGCCGCGTAGGCGCGCAGCGCGATCCGCAGCTGGCCCATGATCCCGGCGGCGTGCACGTCGTGGCCCTGGACGTCCCCGATCACCAGGCCGACGTGCCCGCCCGGCAGCGGCACCACGTCGTACCAGTCGCCGCCGATCTGCAGGCCGGAGCCGGCCGCCAGGTAGCGCACGGCGGTCGTCACCCCCGGCACCGACGGCACGGTGCGCGGCAGCATCACCCGCTGGAGGCCGGCCGCCAGCTCGTGCTCGGCGTCGTGCAGCCGGGCCCGGGCCAGGGACTGGGCGACCAGCCCGCCCAGGGTCGACAGCAGGGTGCGCTCGTCGGCGTCCAGCTCGCGCTCGTCGTCGAAGCTGACCACGCAGACGCCGATCGCCCGCCCGCTGGCCACCAGCGGCAGGAACGCCCAGGAGCCGCGCCCGGTACGGCTGGTCGGCTCCCAGACGTCGGGGTAGGACGCGCGGAACTCCTCGCGGGTCGGGATGAACACCGGCGCCCGGTGGCGCACCGCCTCGGCGGCCGGGTGCCCGGCCGGCAGCACCGTGCGGTCCCAGACCGCCAGCGCCTCGGTCCGGTAGCCGGAGGCGCCGAGCACCTGCGCCCGGCCGGCCTCGAAGGAGGCCAGCACCAGGCCGTCCGGCGGCAGGCCGGGCAGCGGCAGCCCGGTGAACACCCGGGCCACGTCGCGGACGGTGACAGCTTCGGAGAGGGCGCGGGCCGCCTCCTTGATGAACCGGGAGCGCTCCTCGCGCAGCAGGGCCATCCGGTCGGCGCGGTCGCGCTTGTGCAGTTCGACGGTGGCGTCCCAGACGAAGCCCACCATCCGCGAGGCCCGGCCGAAGGCGTCCGCGAGCACCCGGCCGCGGAAGCGCACCGCGCGCATGGTGCCGTTGGGCCCGACGGTGCGGTAGTAGGCGCCGCACTGGCCCAGTTCGGCCACCGCCCGCTCGACCCGGCGGCGCACCACCGGCGCGTCCTCGGGGTGCAGCAGGGCCAGGAAGGAACCGGCGGTGCGGTCGAAGCGGCCCTGGTCCATGCTGTCCAGGCCGATGATCGCGCAGGCCCGGTGGTCGCCCTCCAGGACGTCGCGGCGGATGTCCCAGTCGAAGGAGCCGATGCCGTTGGCGGCCATCGCGGGCTCCAGCCAGTCCGGCATGGTGTCCGCGGAGGCGGGCGGCAGGCTGCCGGGGAGCACCGTCGCCAGCCGTCCGGCGGCGAGCGCGGGCGCCGGGCGCGGCACGGGCCGGCGCACCGCCTGCGCGGGCGGCTTCGCCCGGCCCGGCCCGGTCGCGGCGGGGCCGGCGGGGGGCTGGTCGACCGTCACGGGAGCGGGACCGGCGGGGTTCGGACCGGTGGTGCGGGCGGAGGCTGCCTGCTGCGGTTCGGCGGTGGGCACACCGGGTGGAAGCGCCGGCCCCGGCGACTCGGGCTCAGTGGGCATGCTGCTCCTGCCGCTGCCGTGGCGGACCGCGCCGACCGTCCGGCCGGGCCGCGTGGCGGTGTGATGGGTGGTGCTGGATCGGACGGTGTCGACGGGCGGGGTCGGTCGAGGTTCGGTCTCCCCGCTGCTTCCCGCACGTGGACACACATTCCCACCATCCTGTCCAATGTTGGGCCGAGCGGCAATGGCAACGGGCCGGAAATCTTCCGTTCCGCCTTCTGTTCTGGGCATGCTTCGAAGGCGAATGAATCGACGGCGAACGGTGCGACGGGCCGCGCGCCCCGCCCGCCCCGCGCCCCCGAGCGCCCCGTGCGCCCTGTGCCCGCGCCCCGAGCCCGTGCCCCGCGCCCCGGGAGCGGCCGGGCTCAGGGCAGGGCGAGCTCGAACCAGGTGACCTTGCCGTCGCCCCGCAGCTGCACGCCCCACGCGTCCGCGAGCGACTCCACCAGCAGCAGGCCGCGCCCCGAAGTCGCGTACTCGGCGTCCGGATCGCGGCGCCGGCCGGGCAGCCGGGTCGTGCCGTCCTGCACCTCGATCCGCAGCCGGTGGTCCGACCCGAGCACCGCGTCGAACACCGCGCCCTTGCCGGTGTGCAGCAGCGCGTTGGTCACCAGCTCGGAGGAGAGCAGTTCGGCGGTGTCCGACAGCTCCGGCACCCCCCAGTGGCTGAGCGCCGTCCGCAGCCGCCGGCGGACCGAGCCGACCGCGACCAGGTCGGCCGGGTCGAGCGTCAGGTGCAGCCGGCGGTGCAGGGCGCAGCCGGGGGCCGAGGTGCCCGGCAGGGTCGTCCCGGTGCCGCCGGCTGCGCCCGGGGCGGGCCCGGACCGGTAGGCGTCACCCGAACTCGTCCGCTGCCGCGGGAATCGCGACTGACCGTCCATCAACACATGCCCCCGCCCTCGAATCCGGGCCCCCGCCTCCGGATCCCCCGCCGGCCGGGTGGCCCCTACGTTCTGACCACTCATCCTCATGCCCAGTTGACGGCGTTTGCAACAGTGTGCGTCCGATCACGTGGGGTGAAAGGGGCACGGGGAGGTTCACGTGATCCAACTGCCCGCGCCGGACAGGTTTGCGAAGCGCAGAGCCTGTTTTCGAGCCCGCCCCCGCCCGATCCCGCGCACACCCGGCGCCCGGGCGCCGGCCCGCGCCGCCCTCCCGCTCCCCGTCGCACCCCCGCCGCGCGCCGGGCCCCGGCCGGCCCCGGCCCCCGCCGCGCGCCCCGCCCCCCCCCGCGGCGCGGATTACCCGCCGGGCGTCCCCCCGGGGCGTACCCCCGGGGCGTC
>NZ_JBHWIJ010000499.1:0-3100 GCF_042732255.1 Kitasatospora sp. NPDC059803
GGGCCGGCACCGTCTTCACGTTCGAAGGCGGTTCGCGACCGGTCGCGCGAGACCGTCGTCTCGCTCGACCTCGGGTCACAGGTCCCGAAGCCAACGGTTGGCCTGCTCTGGGGTGGGGGAGTGGATGAAGCCGTAGCGTTGACCGAGCGACTTCGCGCCGGCCGGGGTTCCCATGTTCGTCTCGATCCGCGTGAATCCCGCTTCGCGCAGCGTTTGGAACATCCGCTCCACGAAGGTGTCGATCATCGCTCGCCGGTGGTCTCGGTCGAGTTCCGGAACCGAGAAGAACCAGCCGATATCGGTTGCCTCCTGGCCTTCTTCGCGTTCCGTCGGGATGCAGAAGAAGCCGCCCATGAGTTGCCCTGAGCCGTCCAGTGCCACCAGGTATTTGATGCCGGGGCCGAGTGTGCCGTGGACCGCGGCACGTGTGAAGTCCACGGGGTTGTCGATCGTGTAACCGGCGTCATTGAATGGCGAGTCCTGGAACGTGCGACGCAGCGTCGTCTCGATGTCGTCCCATCGGGCCTTCATGAAGTGCTCGTCCACGAGCTTGATCTCCATGTGCGCCTCCGTGCGGTGAGTACCTCGTGTGCACCGACGAACCGCTGGCCAAGGTTCACGACCATGATGACAACGCGTGGAGCTGCCCGCGATCAGGCATCCGCCGAATGGCTGACGCGGGTCGAGGTCCGGCCTTGCGGCCGTGCCCGCGCGAGTTGCACGGCGACGCGCCGGAGGTTCACTCGCACGAGTGATTGTGATGCTTAGTGACTTCGGCGCTTCGGGGTGATTGGCCTGTTCGTGTAGCTGACTGACGGTCATTTGCGCGCTATGCCGTAGGTATGCGATATGTGGATGGGGGCGGGCTGACGGCGAAAGGTCGCCAGCGCCGCGAGGTGGTGCGGCTGGAGGCCGCCGGGTTGTTCGCCGATGGGCTGGGGCCGCCGGAGGTTGCCCGCAGGTTGCGGGTGAGTTCGAAGTCGGCCTACCGGTGGCGCCAGGAGTGGATGGAGGGCGGGGTGGCGGCCCTGGCCTCACGAGGCGCGAGCGGTCGGCGTTGCAAGCCGTCCGCGCGCTGCCAGGAGAAGCTGGCCGCCTACCTGGAGCAGGGCCCGGCCGCTCACGGCTGGGACGAGGACCATGTGTGGACCGGCGGGCGGGTGGCGACGCTGATCGGCCGGAAGTTCCATGTGTCCTACAGCGTCTCGGGTGCCACCCGCCTGATGCACCGGCTCGGCTTCAGCCCGCAGGTCCCCGCGCGGCGGGCCGCCGAACGCGACGAGCGGGCCGTGACCGCGTGGCAGGAGGTGACCTGGGCGGAGGTAAAAGCACCAGGGCGGCCTGCGACGGCTGGATCTGCTTCGAGGACGAAGCAGGGTTCACCCGCAGACCGCCCAAGGGGCGCACGTGGGGCCGGCGTGGCATCACCCCGGTCGTGAAGGTCTCCGGCCGCGGCTCCGGACGGGTCTCGGTCGCCGGACTGCTCGCGATGCGCCCGGGCTCCCGGACCCGACTGTGCCACCGGCTGCGGCGCCACAGCGGGCGCAAGGGCGAACGCCGCAGCCTGTCCGAGCGCGACTACATCGGTCTGATCGACGGAATGCACCAGCTGGTCAGGGCGCCGATCGTGCTGGTCTGGGACCGGCTCAACACTCACGTCTCCTATGCCATGCGCGACTTGATCAGCGCACGGGGCTGGCTGACGGTGTTCATCCTGCCCGCATACGCACCCGAGCTGAACGCGGTCGAGTACCTGTGGGCCCACGTGAAGCACGGCCTCGCGAACCTCGCCAGCGTCGCCCTCGATCGACTTGCCACGCTCGTCCGCAATCGACTCAAACGTCTCCAGTACCGCCCCGACGTCCTCGACGGCTTCCTCACCGGAACCGGACTCTCCCTCGACCTACCACCCTGAAAAGCCGAAGTCAGATACCACCAGCCGTAACCGCGCTGACCGGCTACCCGATCCGGCGCCGCATCTGCAGGACTATGACGACGGTTTCGCCGTCCTCGGGCAGCTCGTCACCGAGCGCGAACCTGACCTCGGTGACCGTGGCGGTCGACTCGAAGGCATACAGGTCCTGAGCGACGTAGTCGTTCTCCACGACGGCCAGCAGGTCGTTGCCGAGCACCGACTGCCCAGGCTCCACCAGGAGTTGGGTCACGCGCATCGGCCCGCCGTACGGCGACGGGTCTGCGGTGAGTTCCATCGGCCCGAGGTCGAGCCAACGGGGCGGCGTCGGCAGCGTGCCGATCCGCCGCTCGATCTCGCCCAGAGCCCCGTCCGCAGCCTGGGCAGTGCGGTCGTCCGAGGTGAGCCCCCGCAGCAGCGGGGCGACGGCGCGGACATCACCCAGCCGACCCAGCGCGTTGCACGCGGCGTACCGCACATCCGAGTCCTCGTCGTCCAGACAGCGAGCGATCGCCTCATGGTGATCGGCTGTCCCGCGCTCGGCCAGACCGCGCAGCGCGTCCTTGCGGGTGTGCGGGCTGTCGGAGCCCAGGCCGCGTTCGAGGATCGGCAGCATGCGCGGGTCCTCGACGCTCGACCACGTCGACACGACCACCGACTCCAGCGAGGCGTCGTCCGCCAGAGCGCCGAACAGCGCGTCCGGGAAGGCACGGACCAGGACACTCCTCAGATCACCGACGGCTTCCCAGGCCTGCTTGCTGTTCGCACGATCGCCCTCCAAGGCGCGCCAGTCCAGATCAGCCTGGCCAGCCAACATGGCGAGCATCCGCCGCAGACTCGCCGGTCCCGCGGCCACCAGCCGATCGAGCGCCGCATGTTGGCCGCCGACGTACTGCACGATGAGGCTGTCGATCTCCTCGAACTCCCGGCTCATGTCCAGCACCCTAGTCGACGCCACCGTCACTGATCGGCTAGCAAGCCCATCACCCCGAAGAGCTGAAGTCAGTAGTGCATAAATGGACACTCAAGGTATTCGAGGGCTCGTGGGGGCTCTCCCGGCGCGAGGGGAGCCGTCATGGCCGCAGTCGAATCCTCCTCCATCGAGGTGCCGCGGATCGCGAGCAGTTCGCAGCCCGCCGACCGGGACCAGGGCCTCGCGGCGATCGGCGGCAACGTCGGCGCCGTGTG
>NZ_JBHWIJ010000500.1:0-3084 GCF_042732255.1 Kitasatospora sp. NPDC059803
CCGTTCGGACAGCGGGCCCGCCGAGCCAGGCGGGCACCCCCGCGACCGCACCACGGCCCGCGCCGCGCGTCGTCCGTCCAGTCCGGAAGCCCGGCAACCCTGCGCCCAGGCCGCCTGCTCGCCGCCCCCGGGCCGCCCGCCGAGGGCGGCGTTACGCTGAGACGACCAGATCGGTCCTCGCGGCCCCCGCTGCGCACTCAAGGGGGTGGGGCCAGTGCCGGCGTCCCCGACCAGCCCCCCGACCGGCGGTCCGAGCGACCGTCCGACGGGTTCCGGTGCGGGCGAGAAGGGCCTGAAGAGCGGCGCCCTGGGCCTGCTGTCCTCGGTGTGCATCGGCCTCGCCTCCACCGCCCCCGCCTACAGCCTGGCCGCGACCCTCGGCATCGTCGTGGTCGGGGTCGGCCTCCAGGCGCCCGTCGTCACCGTCCTGGCGTTCATCCCGATGCTGCTGATCGCCTACGCCTACAAGGAGCTCAACGCCGCCGACCCGGACTGCGGCACCACCTTCACCTGGGCCGCCCGGGCGTTCGGCCCGCGCACCGGCTGGATGGGCGGCTGGGGCATCGTCGTCGCCGACGTCATCGTGATGGCCAACCTGGCGCAGATCGCCGGGGTGTACGGCTTCCGGCTGGTCGGCCTGGACTCGCTCGCGGACAGCCGGGTGTGGACGACCAGCGCCGGGGTGGTGTGGATCGTCCTGATGACGGCCATCTGCTACGTCGGCATCGAGCTGTCCGCCACCCTGCAACGCCGGCTGCTGGCCGTCGAGGTGGTGATGCTGGTCGCCTTCTCGCTCACCGCGCTCGTCAAGGCGTACGGCTCCGCCGCGCCCCCGACGGCCATCCCCGTCGACGCGTCCTGGTTCAACCCGTTCAACGTGCCCTCGACCTCGGCGTTCACCGCCGGCATGCTGGCCGCGGTCTTCATCTACTGGGGCTGGGACACCGCCGTGTCCGTCAACGAGGAGACCGCCGACTCCGCCCGCACCCCCGGCCGCGCGGCCGTCATCTCCACCGTGCTGCTGCTCCTCATCTACGTCCTGGTCGCGACCTCGGCGCAGTCCTTCGCCGGGGTCGGCGCGGACGGCATCGGGCTCGGCAACCCGGCCCACTCGGGGGACGTGCTGTCCGGCCTCGGTGACGCGGTGTTCGGCACCACCGGGATCGGCGCGGTGCTCAGCCGGCTGCTGATCCTGATGGTGCTGACCTCGGCCGCCGCCTCCACCCAGACGACGATCCTGCCCACCGCCCGCACCACCTTCTCGATGGCCACCCACCGGGCCATCCCGACCGGCTTCGCCCGGGTGCACCCGCGCCACCGGACCCCGACCTGGTCGACGGTCGCCATGGGCCTGGCGTCGATCGCCTTCTACGTCCTGCTCACCGCGATCAGCGGCAACGTGCTGGCCGACTCGATCGCCTCGGTCGGCCTCGGCATCGCCTTCTACTACGGCCTGACCGGCTTCGCCTGCGTCTGGTACTACCGCCGGGTCCTCACCCGCAGCGTCCGGGACTTCGTCTTCAAGGGCGTGCTGCCGCTGGCCGGCGGCCTGATGCTGCTGTACTTCTTCGCCTACGGCGCCTTCGACGTCTACGCCGACCCGGACTACGGTGCCACCTCGATCGACCTGCCGGGCATCGGCCGGGTCGGCGGGGTGACGGTGATCGGGCTGGGCGCGCTGCTGCTCGGCGCGGTGCTGATGCTGGTGCAGCGGCTGGTGCAGGGGTCCTGGTTCCGCCACCCGGACGTCCCGGTGAGCGCCGCCGACCCGGCCTCCGCGCCCTGAGTCCAGAACCGGCCGGTTCTGACGTTTCCTTGACGCGCAGTCACGTGTAAAGGGTGAGCAAAGCAGGCATATAGTTCGGGCAAAGCATCGTGGTGGGAGGGGCCGGATGGAGACGACGCTGGAACCGGACTGGCGCACGCTCGGCGTCCTGGGCGCGGCCCGGGGCGCACGCGGCGGGGGTGACGGCCGCCTCGGGACGGAACACCTGCTGGCCGCCGTCGCCGGGGCGAAGGGCCCGGCCGGTGAGGCCCTGTCGGCCGCCGGGGCGACCGCGACCGCCCTGCTCGCCGTCCTGCGCGACCGCCAGGGCGGGGTCGACACGGCACGCTGGGGCTCGGACGACGGGGCCGGTGCGAGCGTGCCGGCCCGCGACGTGCTCGGCCCGACCGGGGAGCGCGGCCTGCTGCTCAGCGGCGCCGCCGCCCGCGCCCTGGCCGGCGCCATGGAGCGGGCCCGGCAGGACGGCGAGCGGAAGTTCAGCGCCGAACACCTGTTGCGCGCCCTGCTCGCCGATCCGCACGCCCGGGCCGCCGAACTGCTGCACGCGGCGGGCGTCGCGCCGGGAGCGGTGCTGGAGCGGCTGGCGGCGCCCGTCGGCCTCGGGGCGCCGGACGGCCCCGGCGCCCCCGACGTGCCGGACGGCCCCGGCGCCCCCGACGATCTGGACGATCTCGACCCGCTGCTGCGCCCCACCCGGGACGCGCTGCTCGGCCGCACGCCGTACCGGCTGCCGCGCTGGAAGCGGCTGCTGGTGCCCGGCTTCGCCAAGATGAACATCGCGGTCGCGCCGATGGCCTGGGTCCGGCTGGAGGTCGACGGGCAGGCGCAGCGCCTCGGTCGCCGTGCGCCCGGCACCGAGCACGTGCTGCTGGCCGTTCTCGCCGTGCACGAAGTGGCTTGCCGGCACCCGCAGTTGGCCGGCGAGGGCGGCGCGGACCCGGCCGAGCGGCACGCGGGCGGGGTGCGGCTGGCCCGGCTCGGCCTGGACTACGCCCGGGCCCACGCCGCGCTCACCGCCGGTCGGGTGCCGCTCGCGGCCGACCCACGAGCGGTCGAGGCCTACCTCTCCGGCGCCACGGACAGGCAGGGAACCGGGCCGCTGGTGGAGACGCTCCTCTCGGAGGAGACCCGGGCCCGGCGGCTGGTCGAGGCCCTGTGCGGAGATCGGCTCGATCGCCCCTGATTACTACTGAACGGCGTTGGGACTAGGGGCTCTCTTTCGGATCACGTCGGATCAGCGCGCGGCGTCGGAGTGCGTGCATCGCAAGGCGGAGGAGGGAGTCCATGCGGAGTATCGG
>NZ_JBHWIJ010000501.1:0-3050 GCF_042732255.1 Kitasatospora sp. NPDC059803
GCCGGGCCCGGGGCCGTCGCCGTGCTGGCCGGCGCGCCGCGTCGACGCGCTTTAGAACGTCACCAGCCAGGACAGGCTGCCGGTCAGGTGCTCGCGCAGCGCCGGGTCGATCACCGCCGGGGTGGGGTCGGTGGCGACGGCCGTCAGCAGGTGCGGCCGGGAGCGGGGGCCGCCCGGGTGGAGGGCGGCGAGGTCGGGGGCGGTGCGCCCGCGCTGCCCGGGCAGCTCGCGTCCGTCCAGGAACCAGCGCAGCCGGGTGCCCGGGACGGGCAGGTCGACGGTGAGGCGGCTGGCGGAGGTGAGCCAGGTGTCGGTGGAGACGGGACTCGTCAGCGGGGTGGCGTGGCGGTAGAAGCCGGCGATCATCGCCTCCCGTCCGGGCAGGTTGAACTCCCGCCCGAGCGAGCGCATGATCGAGTTCTCGGTCGGCCGGTACAGCCCCGTCGGGTAGTAGCCGCCGCCCTCGTACGCGCCGACCGTCCCGCCGTCGGGGGACGTCCGGCCGAGCCAGCGGGACCACTTGGTGCCCTGGGCGCGCATCCGGTCGGCGGTCAGCGTACTGATGTTGGCCTCGGCCGGCTCCGCGCCCTGGTAGGTGCCCTGGCCGTCGTACGCGTACTCGTCGGCGAGCTTGCCCAGCGAGTGCCCGGTCTCGTGCACCGCGATCTGCCCGGACTTCGCGTTGCCGCCCGCCACGGTGGCGATGCCCTCGTAGCCGAGCGAGGACTTCACGTCGTTGTAGCCCGCGCCGCCGTACTTGGTGCTGTTGGCCACCACGATCACCAGGTCCGCCTGCGGGGCCTTGGCCGCGTAGCGCTCGACCGCCTTCTCGTCCACGCAGAGCAGCCGCTCCACCCCGTCGCACCAGAAGTACGAGCCCAGCGCGGTGTGCCGGACGGTCGCCTGGTCCGGATCCCCGGAGACGCCCGACTCGGGCGAAACGGCCGACACCGCCCAGACGTTGAACAGGTTGCGGTAGGTGGCGTACGGCTCGACGGCGGTGATCTCGCGCCACTTCTCGGCCGCGTCGCTGCGGAACTTCTCCTGTTCCTGCGCCGCGTAGCCGTCCCCGATGACCACCACGTCGAGCTTGGCGGCCGGATCGCCGTTGCGCACCAGCGCGGTGACGTCGCCGTCGTCCTGCATCGGGGCCACGCCCTGGATGCGGGGGCCGGCCGTGTACGGGGAGCCGCCGGGGACGAGGGCCCGGGATATGCCGCCGTCCTCGCCGAACACCTCGACCGGGTGCCGGCCGTCCGCCGGAGCGGCTGTGGGGGCGGCGCCCGTCGTGGTTCCGGGCGGGGCTGCGGGTGCGGCGAGCGCGGGGGCGCCGCCGAGGAGGGCCGCGGCCAGGGCGGCGGTGAGGAGGGTTGCGGCGGTTCTGGTCCTGCGGCTCCTGGTACTGCTGGGCATGGGTGGCCTCCCCGGTGGTGGCGTGAGCGGGAGGTGGCAGCCTATTTCCCACGTTGAGAACCTGACAACTGTTTCCCACGTTGGGAACCTGACAACCTGTGAGGGGCATTCCGGATCCGCTCCGGGCCGCTACTCCACGGACATCCCGCTGATGACGGAGACCGCGAGCAGCCAGGCCAGGACGGCCAGGGTCACGGTCACGGGGAGCGGCCAGTCCATCAGGAGGAGCATGGCGGCACCCACCAGCGTGGTGACCGCCACGGGGACGGACATCCCGGCCGGGATCCACCAGGAGCGCACGTTCGGCCCGAGCAGGCCGCCCGCGATCAGGGCCGTGCCCGCGCCGACCAGCAGCGCCAGCTTCAGGACGGCCAGCCACAGGGTGTGCGGATTGCGGGCCCGGTGCCCCTGGTAGTCGACCTCGACCACCTGGCCCCTCCAGACCGTCAGGTTCACGACCGTGCCGGTCCGCACGTCGTCGTAGAACGCCTCCCCGACGTCGTAGGCGCCGGTCGGAGCCTTCTCGCGGGCCACGGTCAGGGTGTACGAGGTCGAGTCGCCGTCCCGCTCCATCGCCCTCTTCGTCACCCGCCCGCTCTCCCGCAGCGTGCAGTCCACCCCGGGCCCGATCGCCGGAGCGCCGCAGACCGGGGCGCCGCGATACGCCCACCCCTCGTGGTACGCGGCGACGAACCGTGCGAACCCGAGGCCGACCGCGGACAGGCCGAGCAGCAGGAGCAGGGCCTGCGCCACGACCCGCAGCGTCAGCGCGGTGGCCCGCCCGCGCGGCCGGGCGTCCTGCGGGCCCGGCGGCTTGCCGAACAGCGTCATCGGACTCCCCCTCGTCTGGACATCGGTCGCCATGCGGGCCGACGCCCCGGCACGCCGTGGGCGGCTCCGGGGGCGGCACGGACTTGGATAATGCCAGGGACAGGGATAGCGCGGGAGGAACCCGCCACCGCTGTAACGGACTTGTGCCATGCCGGGGGTGCGGGCGGTGCGCCGGCGCCCGCGTTTTCGGCCGTTCCGGGCGCGGGCGGACCACCTCGGCCGCCCCATCGACGGTGCCCCGTCGCAGGAATTCGCGATCGACGGGCCAAGAGGCCTGACCAGGCCGGGGTAGACGCATTTTCCGCCGTCATATGCTCGCGGACCCGACCGCTCCCTAAAGTCACCGCAGACAGAGCGCCGGGCTGCTCTCCGAGCCGCCGCCCGGCGCCCCCACGCGCACCACCGACCCCGAGGACGGACAGCTGTGAACAACCGGACCAGGAACAGGATCGCGGGCGGCCTCGCGGCGTTCGCCACGGCCACGGCGCTGAGCCTCGCCGCGGCCCCGGCCGCACAGGCGCAGACCGCCTCCCCGGACGCGCTGCAGAGCATCAACTGCAGCACCGGCACCTTCGGGAGCGACGGCACCCAGCAGTACTTCAACATCTCCTGCTCGGGCACCGGAACCACCAAGTGGTGGGTCAACGTGAGCTGTTCCGACGGCTCCACCCGCACCGTGGGCCCGTACACCACCTTCCTGAACGTGCGCGTCTACTGCCCGCCGAACACCACCGCCCTGAGCGGCTGGGTGAGCTACACCCCCTGAACCCGGTGGCGCCGGCGGCCCGGCACACCCCCCGTGGGTG
>NZ_JBHWIJ010000502.1:0-1311 GCF_042732255.1 Kitasatospora sp. NPDC059803
TCTCCACCCCCCGGGCGCATCCCCGCCGGGGCCCCGCTACCCCCCCGGGCCCCGCCGGGTACCGCCCGCCGCCGGGGTTTTTGTGGGTGTGGCGGGCGGGGCACTGCGAGGAGACCGACCACCCCCGGCCGGGGACAACGCCACGGCCGGGCCACGTACGAGCCGCGGGGACCTGATGACCCACCAGCCCGAACCGATCCTGCCAGGCGTCCTCGCCATCGACGCCGGCAACTCCAAGACCGACGTCGCCCTGATCGGCGCCGACGGCACCGTCCATGGCACCGCCCGCGGCGGCGGCTTCGCACCCCAGAAGATCGGCGGCGCCGCCGCCGTCGCCGGCCTCGCCCCGCTCGTCGAACAGGCCGCCGCCGCGGCCGGCCACCCCGCCTGGAGCGGCGTCCTCACCAGCCACGTCAGCGCCTGCCTGGCCAACGCCGACCTGCCCGTCGAGGAGGAGGCCCTGCGCGCCGCGCTGGAATCCCACCCCTGGGGCACCAGCAACACCGTCGTCAACGACACCTTCGGCCTGCTGCGGGCCGGCACCGACGGCCCGCGCGGCGTCGCCGTCGTCTGCGGCGCCGGCATCAACTGCGTGGGCCTGCTGCCCGACGGCCGCACCGCCCGCTTCCCCGCCCTCGGCGAGCTCACCGGCGACTGGGGCGGCGGCGGGGGCCTGGCCGTCACCAGCATGTGGCACGCCGTCCGCCACGAGGACGGCCGCGGCGGCCCCACCGGGCTCTCCCGCGCCATCGCCGAGCACTTCGGCCTGCCCAGCGCCGGCGCCGTCGCCGAGGCCGTCCACCTCGGGCACCTGCCGACCAGCCGGCTGCACGAGATCGTCCGGGTGCTGTTCGCCGTCGCGGAGCAGGGCGACGAGGTCGCCCTGGGGCTGATCGACCGCCAGGCCGACGAGATCGTCCGGCTCGCCGTCGTCGCCCTTCGGCGGCTGGAACTGCTCGACACGCGGACCCCGCTGGTGCTCGGCGGCGGCGTGCTCGCCTCCCGGCAGCCGCTGCTGATCGACAACCTGACCGCCCGTCTGGCCGAGGCCGCGCCGCTCGCCGAACCGCGGGTCGTCGTCGCGCCGCCCGTCCTGGGCGCGGCCCTGCTCGGACTCGACCACCTCGGGGCGGGCCCCGCGGCCCAGGCCCGGCTGCGCGAGGCGTACGAGGCGCAACGGCCCGTCGCCGTCTGACCGTTACGCCGCCCCTCAAGACTCCCGCCCCCCCCCCAACCGCAACACCGACCGCGGCCCGCCCCCCCCCCCCCGCCCCAGCAGGCAACCAGTGTGGAGAGATCCCCCCATGGTCC
>NZ_JBHWIJ010000502.1:1321-3038 GCF_042732255.1 Kitasatospora sp. NPDC059803
CCGCGCCCCGGCCCGGGGGGCGGGCGGCGCCCGCGCCACCCCGCCCGGGGGCGGCCGCCCCGCCCCGCCCCCCCCCACCCCCCCCGCCCCCGCCTCACCCCCACACCCCCGGGCGCCGGGAACCACAGCCCGTGCACCAGTCGTCTACCTGTGTGACGAGTTCCGCCGTTGTCCGGGGAGACTAGTGCCATGGCCGTGCCCCGAACCCTCCTCGCCGCGCTGCTCTGCTGCACCGCCGCAGCCGCTCTCGCCGCCTGCACTCCCGCCGACTCCGCGCCCACCATCGCCGCCGCCTCCGCCGCCGCCGTCGCCGACGGGGCGTACGACGACGAGGACGACCTGCTGGACGACGACCTCGCCGGCCCCGAGCCCAGCATGGACACCTCCCCCTCCCCCTCCGCCGACTGCGCCACCCCGACCCCGACCGAACGCCCCGGGCACACCGTCCTCGTGGTCATCGCCACCGAGGACGGCGACGTCACCGCCCAGCCCGCCCGCTACTCCTGCGACGAGGCCCGCTACGAGGGGACGGGGGCGCCGGCCCGCTACGGCTTCGCGACCGCCGGGGTCGAGGCCACGCTCGTCGACCACCCGCACGCCGACCCGACCAGACCCGTCCGGCTGGAGGACGTGCTCGGGCACCTGGAGGACTGCCTGGCCGAGCACGAACCCGACCCGCCGTACGGGTGCTACGGCAGCGTGTACGACGTGGTGCTGGACTCGCACGGACGGATCATGCGGATCGGGGAGCTGGTCGGGCCGTGATCCGGCCGTGGACCGGCTGAGCTCGGAACCGGCTCAGGACGGGGCGACGAGGCCGAACTCGTAGGCCTGGATGACCAGGTGGACCCGGTCCCGGGCGTCCAGCTTGGTGAACAGCCGGGCCACGTGCGCCTTGGCGGTGGCCACGCTGATGGTCAGCTCCTCGGCGATCTCGCCGTTGGACAGCCCGCGGCCGACCAGCGTCAGCACCTCGCGCTCGCGGTCGGTGATCCCGTCGACCGTCGTCCGGCCGGACCGGGCGGCGGCGGGCTGCGGGCGGGCGGCGAACTCGCCGATCAGCCGGCGGGTGATGCTCGGCGCGATCAGGGCGTCCCCGGCGGCGACCACCCGGACGCCGTCGAGGATGGTCTCCAGGGCGAGGTCCTTGACCAGGAAGCCGGCCGCCCCGGCCCGCAGCGCGCCGTACACGTAGTCGTCGTCGTCGAAGGTGGTGAGGACGAGGACGTGGGTCGGCAGGCCGGGGTCGGCGGTGATCCGGCGGGTGGCCTCGATGCCGTCCATGCCGGGCATCCGGATGTCCATCACGGCGACGTCGGGGCGCAGCCGGCCGACCAGCTCCACCGCCTCGGCGCCGTTGCCGGCCTCGCCGACGACCTCCAGGTCCGGGGTGTCGGCGATGAGCACGCGCAGACCGGTGCGGATGAGCGGCTGGTCGTCGACCAGGACGACACGGATCACGGGGAGACCTCCACGGGGAGCGGCAGTCGGGCGGCGACCTGGAAGCCGCCCGCGGGGCGCGGGCCGGCGCTGAACTCGCCGTGCAGCAGGCCGACCCGCTCGCGCATGCCGGCGATGCCGTAACCGGAGCCCGCGGGGCGGCCGCCGGCGCCCGCGCCCCCCGCCGCCAGCCCCCCCGCGCCCACCGGCCCCACCACCCGCAGGGCCTCGCCGCCCGCGTGGACCAGGGCCAGGAACCGGTCGTGCAGCCCGGCGT
>NZ_JBHWIJ010000503.1:0-3023 GCF_042732255.1 Kitasatospora sp. NPDC059803
CATCACCACGCTGGGCCGCGGGGGGGGGGGGCCCCCCCCCCGCCCCCCCCCCCCCCCCCCCCCCGGCCGCGGGGGGGGGGTATATACCCCCCGGGGCGGCGGGGTTGACCCCCGCCCCCCCCGGGACACGGAACCCCGCATGATCGACCGTCAGGGCGGGCTCGGACAGGATCATTCCCGTGAACACCAACGCATCGAACACCACGGCCTCGCACACCATCACGCCGAGCACCACCGCGCCGAACACCACCGCCTCGCACACCCCGGCCGCCGGCGCCACCGCCTCCCGCACCCGGCGCGCCGCCGTGGCCGTCGTCGCCGCCGTCCTGGCCGGCCTCGCCGTGCCGGCCACCGCCAGCGCCGCCCCGGACGCCGGCCGGAACCCGGGCGACGCCGAGGTCGCCCCCGCCCGCTACACCCACCAGACCCTCGCCTGGCAGCCCTGCGCCAAGCAACCGGCGCTGGACTGCGCCACCATGACCGCCCCGCGCGACTGGCACCACGCCGACGCCGGCGCCGACGTGACGATCGCCGTCTCCCGGCACCGCGCCGGCGACCCGGCCAAGCGCAAGGGCACGCTGCTGATGGCCGCCGGCGGCCCCGGCGCGTCGGGCCTGCTGCGCCCGGCGAACCTGGCCACGGCCGCCCCGGCCGTCGGCGCCGCGTACGACATCGTGGGCTTCGACCAGCGCGGGGTCGGCGAGAGCACCCGGGCCGTGTGCCAGACGCCGGAGGAGTTCCAGGACTTCCTGGCCGGCGACTTCCGCGACCAGTCCCCGGCGGCGATCGACCGGGTGGTCGCCAACTCCAAGAAGCTGGCCGCCAGTTGCCAGGAGCGCACGGGCGACCTGCTGCCCTACCTGAACACCGAGCAGACCGCCCACGACATCGACCTGTTCCGCGGCCTGCTCGGCGAGCAGAAGCTCAGCTACTTCGGCCCGTCCTACGCCTCGATGATCGGGGCCTACTACGGAACGCTCTTCCCGCACCGGGTCGAGCGGATGGTCCTGGACAGCAACATCGGCTTCGACGGCACCTGGGAGAAGTTCGAACTGGGCCAGCCGATGAGCTTCCAGCGCCGCTTCGACGAGGACTTCGTGCCGTGGCTGGCGGCCCGCGACGCCACCTACCACTGGGGCTCCACCCCCGAGGAGGTGCAGGCGCGCTGGGAGCAGCGGCGCGCCGCGCTGCACGACCAGCCCATCATCGACGGCTCCCTGACGATCGGCCCGAACCAGCTGGACAACGGCGCGATCAGCGCGATCTACGAGCGGGAGACCTTCCCCTTCCTCGCCCAGGCCCTGACCGCCGTCGACGACTGGCAGGGGGCCGACCCCGCGGCCAAGGCGATGGCCGGGCGGCTGTTCGGCCAGTACCTCAGCCCGGAGTTCCTCGCCGAGTACTTCTCGGTGACCTGCAACGACACCCCGTGGACCACGGACATGGACACCTGGGTCCAGCGCGGCGCGGAGAACACCGCGCGCTATCCGCTGGCGGGCGCCCGCACGCTGGCCTTCAGCGCGGTCTGCGCGTCCTGGCCGACCGCGCCCGCCCCCAAGGTCAAGGTGACCGGCGCCCACCTGCCGACGGTGCTGATGCTCAACTCGGTGCACGACCCGGCGACGTACTACGAGGCGGCGCTCGGCGCGCACCGCGCGCTGCGCGGCTCCAAGCTGGTGACCGTCACCGGGAGCGGCGACCACGGCCAGTACCCCACCGCCAACTCCTGCGTCACGAACGTCGTCGAGAGCTACCTGCTGGGCGACCGCGCCCCCGAGCGCGACCTCGTCTGCCCCACCCCGCAGGCGGGTTGAGCGCCTGGCCGCTCCACCGCGGCCGTCGAAGCGCGCGTCGGGCGAGGCCCAGCGGGGCGCGATTGGCCGAAAGACTGCCAAAGTCCAAGCGGGCGGGCGCTGTTGTGCCTCACCACTCCCGGCTCCGGGGAATACTGCGATGGACGTAGTCGCCACACACAGGAGCGCGCCATGGTGAAGGTCGTCGAGACCACGGATACCCAGATCACCACCGCAGTGGCCGAGCAGGCGCAGGAGGCCGACCTCGGCCTGCTGCGCCAGTGCTTCCTGGTGCTGACGAAGACGCGACTCTTCGGCCAGCCGCGCGAGCAGGAGAAGCTCCGGGTCTACCACTTCGACCACGGCCTGGTGCACGAGGGCGGCGGCCTGGAGCTCACGGTCTTCCGCTGGGACGAGGTCGCGACCGTGATGCAGTCGACCGTCGCCCACTACACGCACAGCATCTACACCGAAACGGACTTCTCCTACCAGTTCACCCGGGACGACGGGGAGACGTTCACGATCGACGGCAAGTACCGCGACCCGCGGCGCGCCAAGCTCAGCGGCGGGGACAAAGGCACCCAGCTGGGCAGGTGGGCGGAGTTGGGCGAGACCGCCGCACACTACGTCGCGGCCACCCAGCTGTCCGGGGCCCGGGCCTCACTGGCGGACGGAGAGGAACTGGCCTTCGGTGACCTGCTGGTCAGCTCGGCCGGACTGAGCACGGTGAAGCGCGGTTTCGTGCCCTGGTCCGACATCAAGTCGATCAGCGTGGTCAACGGCTACCTGGTGGTCAAGAAGGACGGCAAGTTCCTCTCGCTGTCGAACACCGCGGTCAGCCGGATCCCGAACTACGCGCTCTTCATGATGCTGCTGGGCCGTTCCGACTGACGCGCGGCCGGCCCGGACGGGCCCTGGAGCGCCGTCAGGACGGCGAGTCGCTCGCCGAACGCCCCAACCGCGACCGGAGCCAGGCGAAGGCGGCGGCGAGCCCGGCGAAGCCCCCGACGGCGAGCTTGATGCCGGCCTTGGCGACGATCCAGCCGACCCAGGGGACGCTCCAGCCCAGCCAGTGGAAGACGGCCAGCAGGACGGCGGCGCCGCAGAGGGCGGCGAGCACCGTGACGGCCACGGCGGGGGGGGGGGGGGCGGCCGCGGCGGGCCCGCCCCGGCCCGGCCGCCCCCCGGCGGCCGCCCGGAGGGCTGCGGGGGACACGCCCCCCCAGGCGA
>NZ_JBHWIJ010000504.1:0-2830 GCF_042732255.1 Kitasatospora sp. NPDC059803
TACTCTCGTGGTCTGCGTCTGTTTTTTATAATACACTGTGAAATGGCCGCTCTATACCAACTGAGCTAATGCCCCTCGACGGCACCGCAGGTGCCGACGGGCACTAGCGTACCGGGTTCCGGCGCCGTTCCCGGCGCCCTACCCCCGGGCCGACCGGACCTGCCGCCGAGGCGGCGTCCGGGCGGTGCCTGGGATCCGGCCGATCCGGTCGGGTGACCGGGCCGGCCGGCCCAGGAGGCGCGGTGGAGCCCCACCCAAAATAGGTGTTCCTCGGATCGTCCGGGCTCAGCGACCGGCCGGAACCGGGTCGGTGGCCTCGGTCCACAGGTCCTGCTCGGCGCGGTCCGCCTGGACCTGACGGTAGACAAAGAAGCCGCCGAGGGCGACCAGGGCGACCAGGAGAAGCTTCTTCACCGCGGGACCTCGTCCTTCTTGCGTTGGCGGACTCAAGAGCCGGTGCTCCGGCCGGACTGACCGGGCCGACGAGTCCAGATGTGTTTCGATCGCGAGCGGGCTGCCGGGTGCCAGACTGCCCTTGCGGCCGATGATACACACCAGTGTCCCAATCGTGACCAGCCACCGCTGCGGCCAACCCGGCGGTCCGGGCGGAGGATTGACGCCGCACCTCCTGCCGTACGGCCGGCCCTCCCCGGCCGGGCCCTACGGCGTGCCCGGCGGGGCGCTGGACGGGTGGTCCGACGAGCGGTCGGACAGGCGGTTCGACGGCGTCACCACCACGGCCTTCCCGCCCGCCAGGTCCACCCTGGTCCGGGGCGGCGCCCCCTCGCCCTCCTCGTCGCGCAGCATCAGGGTCGTGCCGCGTTCGTCCAGCTCGTGCTGCTTGCCGGCGGCGAACTGCGCGTGCAGCTGCTCGAAACCGGTGGCCGAGATCTGCCCCTCCCGGCCGGTCCCCCGCCACGGCACCCAGCGTGAGCGGCGCGCCCGCAGCGCGAGCTGGTCGACCGCCGCGAGCACCACCAGGGCGCAGATCAGTCCGGGGATGCTCATCGCCCAGAAGATCGCCATGTCGTCACCATCCCTCCACACGTTCCCTCCCGGGAGAACAGCCCGGCGGGGCACGCGGTTCCCGGAGCGGCGGGGGAAAACGCCGAAGGGCCCGGAGTGCATCACTCCGGGCCCTTCGCGGTGGTGGGCCTAACAGGACTTGAACCTGTGGCCTCTTCCTTATCAGGGAAGCGCTCTAACCGTCTGAGCTATAGGCCCTTGCCGCACTGAAAGATTAGCGGACCGATGGCCGATCTCCCAAATCCGGGCCGGCGGGGTTCCCGGCGGGCACCCCGCCGACCAGCGGCGGCGCTCCGGCGGCCGGGCGCAGCAGCCATTCCTCGCGGGTCGCCGGGAGGCCGGCCGCGCCCTCCTCGGTGCTGCGGACGGCGAGGATCTGGTTGATCCCGATCCGGTTCTCCTCGAAGGCGAGCGCGCTGGCGGCCATGTACAGCCGCCAGACCCGGGCCCGGCCGCGGCCGACCAGCCGGACCGCCTCGCTCCAGTGCGCCTCCAGGTTGGCCACCCATTCGCGCAGGGTCAGCCCGTAGTGCTCGCGCAGCGACTCGACGTCCCGGACCTCGAAGCCGGCCTCCTCCAGCCGGGCCACGGTGGAACCGACGGGGGAGAGCTCGCCGTCGGGGAAGACGTAGCGGTCGATGAAGGGGCTGGTGCGGTGCGGCTCACCGGGGTGGTCGGGGCGGCGGGCGATCTGGTGGTTGAGCAGCCGGCCGCCGGGCGCCAGCAGCCGGTGCAGGCCCTCGGCGTAGACCCGGTACTGCTCGGAGCCCACGTGCTCGGCCATCCCGACGCTGGAGATCGCGTCGAACGGGCCGTCGACGATCTCCCGGTAGTCCTGGAGCCGGACCTCCACCCGCCCGGCCAGGCCGGCCTCCTCGACCCGCCGGCGGGCCAGCGCGACCTGCTCCCGCGAGATGGAGACGCCGACCGCGGTGACGCCGTAGCGCTCGGCCGCGTGCAGCAGCAGCGAGCCCCAGCCGCAGCCGACGTCCAGCAGGCGCATCCCGGGCCGTAGGCCGAGCTTGCGGCAGATCAGGTCGAGCTTGGCCTCCTGGGCGGCCTCCAGGCTCTTGGCCTCCGGGGTCCAGTAGGCGCACGAGTAGACCATGGAGGAGCCCAGGACGAGCCCGTAGAAGTCGTTTCCGACGTCGTAGTGGTGGCTGATGGCCGCGCGGTCCCGGCTGCGGCTGTGCAGCCGTCCGCGGGCCTTGCGGACCTCCTCCGGGGGCGGCGTGGGCTCGGGGCCGAGCGCCCCGGCCCGCAGCGCGGCCGCGAGGACGCGGCGCCCGTTGGCGCCGAGCACGTCCCGCGGGCCGAGGTCGAGGCGGCGGATCTCCGGCCGCTCCACGAACCGGGCGACGGCCGAGAGCACCTCGTAGAGGTCGGTGCCGGGGGCGATCTCCAGATCCCCCGCGACGTACGCCCGGGTCAGGCCCAGCTCGCCCGGCTGCCAGAGCAGCCGGCGCAGCGCCCGGCGGTTGCGCAGGACGACCGTGGGGGCTCCCGGCGGCCCGGCGACGCTGCCGTCCCAGGCCTGGACCCGCAGCGGTACCGGAACCCCCAACAGCCCGTCCAGGGCCTCGACCAGTTGACCTGCGAGCTTCGCCACCGCGCGCCTCCGTCCAGCCGTCCTGCGGAACGTCTCCTGACCCGGCCGGGCGGACCGGGGGCGGCCTGCGGCACTCCCAGGCGTGGACCGGGCGCCACCCAGCTAATCCCACCGCGGCCGGCCCGCTCCCGGGCGGCACGCCGCGGGCGGCCGGCTGTCACCCGAAATGCCGACGGGCCCCGCAGGCTGCAACAG
>NZ_JBHWIJ010000505.1:0-2806 GCF_042732255.1 Kitasatospora sp. NPDC059803
GGCCCCCCACCCGGTGACCAGGGTGCACAGCAGCAGAACCCCCGCACCGGCGCTGGCGCGGGTGCGGGCCTTGGGTGACCTGGGGGACTGCCGTGTGCGGGTCATCCGTGTCATATCCGCTCCGACCTTTCCGACCTCTCCGGCGTTCGCTCCGTCTCCGATGCAGGACGAAGGCCCCTCAAGGGGGCTGTCACTGTGTCAGACGGGGAGCGTCGGCGACCGGGCGACACGCGACGCCTCGCGTTCGGTCGGTCACACGGAGTAGAAGGTCTCGCGGAGTGGCGGTGCGGAGCGGCGGTGCAGGGTGGAGGTGCGGGGCGGACCAGGGACGGGGCTGGTCAGCCCGTCAGCCCCGGGCGGCGCGGCGTTCGGCCTTGGCGAGGGCCTCCGCCTCGTCCTCGGCCTCGGCGACCTCCAGGGTGGGCGCGGTGCCGTCGAGGTGGGTGGGCAGCCACCAGGTGTCGTCCGGGCCGGAGGGCTTGCCGGGGTACTCGCGCTGGGCCTGGTCGAGCATCTCGCTCATGGCCGCGCGCAGCCGTCTGGTGACCATGACGGGCTTGTCGTCCGGGCCGAGGTGAATCGGTTCGCCGATCATGATGGTGACGGGGACGTGGCGCTTGGTCAGGGTCTTCGGGCGGCCCTTGGTCCAGAGCTGCTGGGTGCCCCAGAGGATGACGGGCAGCAGCGGGGTGCCGGAGTCGGCGGCCATCCGGGCGGCGCCGGTCTTGAACTTCTTCAGCATGAACGAGCGGCTGATGGTCGCCTCGGGGAACACCCCGACGACCTCGCCGGCCTTGAGGGCGCGCACGGCGGCCTCGTACGCGGGCTGCCCGTCGGTGCGGTCGACCGGGATGTGCTTCATGCCGCGCATCAGCGGGCCGGAGATCCGGTGCTTGAAGACGTCGTCCTTGGCCATGAAGCGGGTCTTGCGCTTGCCGCCGCGGTAGGCGCCGAGGCCGGCGAAGAGGAAGTCCAGGTAGCTGATGTGGTTGCTGACCAGTACGGCTCCGCCCCTGGCGGGGATGTTCTCGGCGCCTACGATCTTGATCCGCACGTCGAGCGCACGGAAGGCGGTGAGTGCGGCGCCGATCACCGGCGGGTACACGAACTCTGCCACGGTCAGTCCTGACTTCCACGGGCCGGAGCCCGGTACGGCGGGTACCCGCGTCGCTGAGTGGGGGCCGACCGGAGCGCGGCACGCCGCGGCGGTCACGGGTGATTCACGGAGATGATCCCCCGAACGAGTGCCTGCTGTCACCTGAGCCGTGCGGTCAAGCGGATATTCGCGGTGTGATCTCCGTGATGAGTTCGGGTGGGAACTTTTCCCTCCCCGGCGGCCTGGAGGCCCGGTCCGTCCCGAAGGCCCAGGGGGCCCAGGGTTGCGGTCAGGCTCCGGCGCCGAGGCGCCCCTGGGCGCGCCGGACGAGGGGGTAGATCTCGCGGCCGAGGCAGTAGCCGAACGCGGCGTTGAGGAAGGCCGCGGCCAGGGCGACGGCTGTGGCGAGTAGGCCGAGCCAGGCCACCCCGGTGAGGAAGCCGAGGGCGCCGACGGCGGCGAACACCAGGCCGACTCCCTGCGCGAAGCGGGGCGGCCGCTCGTCCTCGGTCTCGGAGGGCGGGGTCAGCCGGGGGAGGAGGAAGGCCTGGTAGAGCCAGCCGTAGGGGGAGAGCCGCAGGCCGCCGAACGCGCCGAGTGCGAAGACGAGGGCCTGGACGGCTAGCAGCACGTCGCTGCCGGTGATGAGGGCGGCGGCCAGGACGACCGAGGTGAGCGCGGCGGCGAAGCGGGGACCGCGAGGGTCGATCTGCACGAGGGCTCCGGGAGGGTCGCGACGGGCGGCGGCGGGGCGCGTCAGCGACAGCGGGTGGTGGTGGCCCGGCCCAGGTCGACGACGCGGCGGGAGGTCAGCAACGGCGGTGCGGTGCGGTCGGATTCCACCCGGCGATCGTACGCGGGCCCGGCCTGGTGGTCGACCTCCCTTTCGGGGCCCGGGGCCGCTGCCGCAGACTGGGGGATGGCCGGGTTGGTGGTGTGCGTCGTCGTGCCGGCGCCGGCGACCGCCTCCTGGCTGCTACGGATACGGCGCGACGGGAGGCTGAGGGTGCGCACCAACGGCGGGGCGGTACGGCTGTCGGAGGCGGAGCTGGGCGGGGCGCTCGGCGAGCGGGCGACGCTGGTTCAGTTCTCGACGGCGTTCTGTCAGCCGTGCCGGGCCACCCGCCGGGTGCTCGCGGAGGTGGCCGGCATGGTCGACGGGGTGGCGCATGTAGAAGTGGACGCCGAGGAGCGGCTGGAGCTGGTCCGCCGGCTGGAGATCCTGCGCACGCCGACCGTCCTGGTGCTGGACGGGGGTGGCCGGGTGGTGCGTAGGGCGGCCGGACTGCCGCGCAAGGTGGACGTGATCGCGGCGCTCGGCGAGACGGTGTGAGCCGGGGCCCCGGCGGTCCTGTGGCGGATATGTAGTCCGATCAGGTGGTGTCGGGGTTGCCCTGGGGCAGGATGGGCGCAGACGGAAGTGCAGCCGCCCGGCCTAAGCTACTGGCCAGTAGTGACCACTGGACTACTGCCGAGTATGCTGCCAGGAAGTTCCGGACCGGCACGGGAACTCGCTGCCCGGAGCGGGTGCGCACCGTGTTCGCGCCCCGCTTGCACAGCCGCAGCCGCCGGACGAGACCAGTACAGGAGACAGGCCGTGAGCTTGAGGATCGTTGTCTGTGTGAAGTACGTGCCGGACGCGACGGGTGACCGTCGGTTCGCGGACGACCACACCACCGACCGGGAGGGTGTGGACGGCCTTCTGTCGGA
>NZ_JBHWIJ010000506.1:0-2806 GCF_042732255.1 Kitasatospora sp. NPDC059803
GCTCCGCCCCGCCGCCCCGCGCCCCCCAGCGACACTCCCCCCGCCCCCCGGGGTCGGCCCCCCCACCCGGGCGGGGCCCCCCCCCCCCCTTCCTGCTGTTCGCCCGTCCTACTCGCCCGACAGCACCTGCTGCGCGGCGGCCCGCGCCTCCTCGGCGCTGTCCGTCGCCCGGGCCGCCTCGGCCGCCCGGCGGCACTGCGCCAGCGTGTACTTGGCCAGCGTCGACCGCACGTAGGGGATCGAGGCCGAGCCCATCGAGAGGCTGGTGACGCCCAGACCGGTCAGCACCACGGCCAGCAGCGGGTCGGCGGCCGCCTCACCGCAGACGCCGCAGCTCTTGCCGGTCGCCTGCGCCGCCTCGGCGGCCGCGGCGATCAGGTCCAGCAGCGCCGGCTGCCACGGGTCCTGCAGCCGGGCCAGCGCGCCCACCTGACGGTCGGCGGCGAAGGTGTACTGCGCGAGGTCGTTGGTCCCCAGCGACAGGAACTCGACCTCCTGGAGGATCGACCGGGCCCGCAGCGCGGCCGACGGGATCTCCACCATCGCGCCGAACTTGGCCTCCAGCCCCGCCTCGCGGCACGCCTGGGCGAAGTCCTTGGCGTCCTTGCGGTCGGCCACCATCGGGGCCATCACCTCAAGGTGCACCGGCAGGCCCTCGGCGGCCCTGGCCAGCGCCCGCAGCTGCGTCCGCAGCACCTCCGGGTGCTCCAGCAGGGTGCGCAGACCGCGCACACCGAGCGCCGGGTTCGGCTCGTCGGCGGGGGTGAGGAAGTCCAGCGGCTTGTCCGCGCCCGCGTCCAGCGCCCGGACCACGACCCGGCCCTCCGGGAACGCCTCCAGCACCTTGCGGTACGCCTCGACCTGCTTCTCCTCGGTGGGCGCCTTCGCGGAGTCGTCCAGGAAGAGGAACTCGGTCCGGAACAGGCCGACGCCCTCGGCGCCGTTCTCCAGCGCGGCCGGCACGTCCGCCGGGCCGCCCACGTTGGCCAGCAGCGGCACGCGGTGGCCGTCCGAGGTCTGCCCCGGGCCGGAGGACGCGGCCAGCGCGGCCTTGCGCTGGGCGGCGACCGCCCGCAGCTCGTCCTGCTTCTCCTGCGAGGGCTCCAGCAGCACGTCACCGGAGCTGCCGTCCACGGCGACGACGGTGCCCTCGGCGACGTCCGTCGCAGCGGGCAGCGCGACCACGGCCGGCACGCCCAACGCCCGCGCCAGGATGGCGCTGTGGCTGGTCGGCCCGCCCTCCTCGGTCACGAAGCCGAGCACCAGCGTCGGGTCGAGCAGCGCGGTGTCGGCCGGCGCCAGGTCCCGCGCGAACAGCACGTACGGCTCATCGCTGTCCGGCACGCCCGGCATCGGCACGCCCAGCAGCCGGGCCACGATGCGGTTGCGGACGTCGTCCAGGTCGGCGACCCGCCCGGCCAGGTAGTCGCCGGCGGAGGCGAGCAGCGCCCGGTAGGCGGCGAAGGCGTCGTACACACCGCGCTCGGCGCTGCTGCCGACGGCGATCCGGCGGGACACGTCGGCCATCAGCTCCGGGTCCTGCGCCATCAGCGCCTGGGCCTCCAGGACGGCCTGCGCCTCGCCACCGGCCAGGTTGCCACGGGCGATCAGGTCCGCGGCGACCGCCTCGACGGCGGCCTGGGCGCGGGCCTGCTCGCGCGGGGCGTCCTCGGTCGGGATCTGGGTGGCCGGGGGCTCCAGCACCGCCGTCCCCATGTGCCGCACCTGGCCGATCGCGACCCCGTGGCTGACACCCACGCCGCGCAGCGTCTTCTTCATGTCACCTGTCTCCGCTGAGAGGAGCGGCCCCGCCGGGAACCGCTGTGTGCCGGGCCGCCCCGACAACTCCTGCGGGGCGGGTGTGTGCAAAGTAAGAGGTCAGTTCCAGCTGAACAGGGCCTCGCCGGAGACGGCCTCGCCGTCCTCCCGCAGGCCGCCGAGCGAGTCGGCGTTCGCCTCCAGCGCCACGATCGGCGAGATGGGCGACTTGCCCGCGGCCTCGACGGCGGCCGGGTCCCACTTGATGACGGCCTGACCGCGGGTCACCGTGTCGCCCTTGTTGACCAGCAGCTCGAAGCCCTCGCCGTTCAGCTGCACGGTGTCGATCCCCAGGTGGGTCAGTACACCGTGGCCCTCGGCGTCCACCACGACGAACGCGTGCGGGTGCATGGAGACGACGACGCCGTCCACCGGAGCGACCGCCTCGGTCGGCCGGCGCTCCGGGTCGATCGCGGTGCCGGGGCCGACCATCGCGCCGGAGAACACCGGGTCGGGCACGCCGGCGAGCCCGACGACCTTGCCGGTCAGCGGCGACGTCACAGTGGTCATGGTTGTGCCTCCCAAGTGAGCGGTACAGCGAGCGGCCGCGAGCAGCGGCAGGACGATCGACTGAAGCCTAAATCATGTCAACTTCGGACATCTGCTGACATTCCCGGGCGAAGACCCACGCCCAGCCCGGCCCGTCGTCCGGCGGCTCACCGACCGTTTAGTGGTCTAGTCCTCTTAGCCGATGCGCCGCACTCTACAGGCATCTTGGCGAATCGGGACCATTGCTGTATATGCTCGCGAGAGCAACAAATCATGCCGCCGACCGGGTGACACCGGGAGCGCCTCGATTCGCACTCCGGCGGGCGACCCGCTATGGTTGGGCGAGTCGCCGCGACTTGGCGGTTAACACCAGATTTCAGATGCGAAAACCTCCGGTAAACGGGGCGGAAAACATCTGGTAAGCTGGAAACACGAAAGAACGAAGCGCCCGGAGGGCCCGCTGGAAGGCGGTCCGAAGGAAGTGTCCGTTCCTTGAGAA
>NZ_JBHWIJ010000507.1:0-2799 GCF_042732255.1 Kitasatospora sp. NPDC059803
GGCCTGAGGTACACGTGAACGGATGTGGTGGTCGGCGGCGCCCGCCCCCACAACCCTGCTTTACGGCCGAGCCCCCGGAGGACGGCGTGAGCACGGATGGCCGTGCGAACGCGGACGACGGCGTGAGCGCGGATGACGGCGCGAACGGGAAATGCGGCGTGAATGCGACGGTGGATCGCCATCCGGCCCTCCTCGGAAACGAGTTCTTCTCGGATTCTTCTCGGATGTCGGGGACCGTAGCCGATACCACTGACAATCGGCCGCCGGGCCCGCACCGGTCCGGGACCTGCGTTGATTCGCCGAAAATGACGTACAGTCACATTAGTTCGTTAAAGGATTCCCACCCTCGAATACCTGTGTTAGCGTGCCGCCGCCAGCTTCTCTCATCGCCGAGAAAGTGAGGTCGGGCCATGGAGGGCGCATTCTCCCGACGGGGATTCCTGGGCACCGCCGGTGCGGCGGCGGCCGGGGTGTCCGCCGGCCCGACGGGTACGGCGGCCGCGGCCGGTGCGCGCCGGGAGCCGCCGGAGGGGCGGTCGGTCCGGCCGGGCGATCCCCGCTACCGGACGCTCGGCCAGGGCTTCAACCAGCGCTGGCGCAGCAGCCCCGCCTACATCCGCCTGGTGGTCGACGAGGCGGACGCCGTGGGCGAGTTGAACCGGGCGCTGGACCACGGGCTGCGGCCGACCGTCCGCGGCGGCGGGCACTGCTACGAGGGCTTCGTCGACAACGACGGGGGCGTCATCCTCGACCTCGGCATGATGCGGGGTGTCGCCGCCGCCAGGGACAAGTTCGGCCACCCGACGTACTGCGTGGAGGGCGGTGCCACCAACTGGGACGTCTACACCACGCTCTTCCGCGCGTACGCGGTGACGCTGCCGGCCGGATCCTGCTACTCGGTCGGCGCGGGCGGGCACATCTGCGGCGGCGGGTTCGGCCTGCTCTCGCGGCGGCACGGGCTCACCGTGGACCACCTGGTCCAGGTCGACGTGGTCACCGTGCGGGGCGGTACCGCCGTGGTGACCAGGGCGCACCGCGACGACGGCGAGGGCTCCCCGGAGGCGGACCTCTTCTGGGCCCACACCGGGGGCGGCGGCGGGAACTTCGGGGTGGTGCTGCGCTACCACTTCGCGGTCGGCGTGCCGAAGCCGCCGCCCCGGGTCTGGCTCAGCAGCGTCGCCTGGCCCTGGGGCGAACTGGTGAAGCGGCCCGGCGACTTCGAGACCCTGGTGCGCAACTTCGGTGCCTTCATGGCCGAGCACAGCGGCCCGCAGGAGCCGACCTACCAGGGCCTGTTCGCGATCCTCAAGCTCACCCACCGCTCCAACGGGAACGTCGTCCTGGTGAGCCAGTGGGACGGTGACGACCCGGCGCCGCTCGACGCGTTCCTGGCGGCCGTCGAGCGCGGGATGGCGACGCGTTCGGTGGTCCAGACCCACAGCGCCGGCGGGCTGTTCCTGCCCTACCCGGAGAAGCGTCGCCAACTGCCCTGGTTCCAGGCCACCATGACGCTCAACCCGTCGGGCGACAACCAGCGCGGCAAGTACAAGTCGGCCTACCACCGCGAGCCGTTCAGCCGGGCGCAGATCGCCACCTTCTGGGACTGGCTGGTGCGGGACGTCGAGGGCGTGGACCTCACGAAGACGCTGGTGCAGATCGACTCCTACGGCTGCCGGATCAACACCCGCGGGCCCGGGGAGACCGCCGTCCCCCAGCGCGACTCGATCATGAAGCTCCAGTACCAGACGTACTGGACCGACGAGGCCCAGGACGCCGACCACCTGGCGTACCTCGCCGGGCTCTACCGGGACGTCTACCGGGAGACCGGTGGTGTCCCGGAGATCGACACCGCGACGGACGGCGCCTACGTCAACTACCCGGACGTCGACCTGGGCACGGTCGACCAGCCGGACCCGGCCTACCAGCGGCTCTACTACAAGGGAAACTACCCGCGGTTGCAGCGCACCAAGGCGTACTGGGACGGCGCCGGGGTGTTCCACCACGCTCAGTCGATCACCCTCCCCGGGGCCTGACCGGGAGGGGCCCGCCACCGGATGCGCGAGCCGCCGCAGGGGCGCAGGGTCGAGGTATGAGCGGAGTGGTCGTGCTGGTCGAGCTGGAGTCGTCCACGGAGGTGCTGGACGCGGGCGAGGTCGACGTGGGCGCGCGGATTCGCTGGGTGCACGCGGCGCCGCCGGATCCGGACGTGCCGGAGGATCCGGGGCCGGTGACCTTCTGCGGCCTCGACACGGCGGACCTCGAACGGGAGCCCTACCGCCCGGCCGGGCCCGGCGAGCCCTGGTACCCGCCGTCCCAGCGCACCCGGCGGTGCCGGGCCTGCGAGGCGGTGCTCAAGGCGCCCTGAACGGGCTCGCGGAGCGCGTCCGGGTTCACCACCGGCCGCGCCCGGGTGCGCCGGACCGCCCGACCGGACGGCCCGCCCGGACAGGACAGGCCGGACAGGCCGGTCCACCCCGGGCCACCCTTACGCGGCCGGCTTCGCCGCCTCCTCGACGATCCGCCCGTCACGCAGCTCGATCACCCGGTCGGCGAGCTCCATCAGCGTCGGGTCGTGGGTGGCGACCACCACGGTGACGCCCTCGCTGCGGACGACGGCGCGCAGCAGCTGCATGATCGAGCGGCCGGTCTCCGAGTCCAGCTGGCCGGTCGGCTCGTCGGCGATGATCAGGCCGGGCTCGTTGGCCAGCGCGCGGGCGATGGCGACGCGCTGCTGCTGGCCGCCGGAGAGCTCGCCGGGCCGCTGGTTGGCCTGGGGGGCGGGGGCGCCCCCGGCCCCCC
>NZ_JBHWIJ010000508.1:0-2782 GCF_042732255.1 Kitasatospora sp. NPDC059803
AGCGAGCCTCACCCCCGCCCCCCACCCCCCCCCCGCCCAGACCCCCCCGGGCCCGCCCGCCCGCCCCCCGCCCCCCCCGCTCCGGGGCGCGGGACGTCCCCCCCCCCTCGGCCCGGTCGTGCACGGCAGCGGTGACCACAGCGGGCAGACCTCCGGGCCCTGCGGCGGCGGGGCGCCCGCCCCCCGGGCGACCGCCGGCAGCTCCCACCGCGCGGCGGCCTGCGGCGCCGACTCCACCACGACCGCCTCCACCCCCGGCGTCGGGCTGCACCACAGGCTGCGGACGACGTTCGGCGGCCCGCCCGGCAGCGCCGGCACACCCGGCACAACAGGCACGCCCGGCACGCCCGCGTTCGCCGTCGACAGGCACATCGCCGGCTCCGGCGGCTCCGGGGACCGGAACAGCGTCACCGGCCGGATCCCCACCAGCGTCGCCAGCGCCGCCCCGCCCACCGCCGCCGTCAGCAGCGCCGCCGCCCCCGTCCGGCTCGCCGTCCACAGCCGGTGCCGGGCCAGCAGCACCGGCACCGGCGGCCGGGGGGGGGGGGGGGGGCCCCCCGGCCCCCCCCCCGCCCCCCGCCCCCGCGAGCGCCGCGCGCCACCCCCCGGCGCCCCGCCCCCCCCCCCCCCCCGCCGGGCGCGCCGCCCACCGCGGGGGCGGGCCCCGCCCCCCGGCCCCGGGCGGCCGGTGCGGCTGCGGGCAGCCCCGGACCGCCGCCCGGTGCAGCAGCCCGCTCAGGCCGTCCGCGAACCCCGGTGCCGCCGGATCCGGTCCCAGCAGCTCCGGCACCCACCGGGCCAGCGCCACCCGGGCCGCCCACACCCGCCCCTCGGCCGCCGCCAGCGTCGACTCCACCTCCACCGCGACCGCCGCCGCCGGCAGGCCCAGCCCGTCGTGCAGCACCAGCGCCCGGCGCTGCGGCCGGGACAGCCGCCGCAGCGCCTTCAGCAGCGCCCGGTCCCGGTCGGTCAGCCGGTCGTGATCGGGCAGCACCGCCTGCGACTCGTCCGCCGGCCGCACCCGGATCCGCCGGTGCGGCAGCTTCCAGGCGTGCATCCGCCGGGGCCCGCCCCGGTGCCACGGGGACAGCGCCAGCTCGCACGCCCGTACCCGCACCCACCCTTCCGGATCCCCCGTCGCGGCCACCTCCGCCCAGCCCCGGCGCGCGGCCCCGAACGCCAGCCGGACGCAGTGCGCCGCCCGGTGCCGACAGGCGGTCAGCAGGAACATCTGCTGCACCAGCCGGGTGTGCGCCTGCTCGTACAGCTCCTCGAAGCTCCCGGCCGGCCCGGCCCGCTCGTCGTCGGCCGGCATGGCCGCGTGGGCGGGCCGCCCGGTGCCGGCGGCCGGGTCGTCGGGTCGGGCCTGCGCCGCGGGCGGGATGTCGCGGGTGCCAGGCGGTGTCATGGTGGCGGCGGGTGTGCTGATGCTCCCTCCCGGGGCGTTCGGGGCCGCCTGGGCGCTAGCGGCGTCGGTGGCGTGGGCGTGGGCGTGCGCGGAGTGGGTGGCCTGGCCGGGGTGCTCTCCTCCGGTGCCGAGGACGGGCGGGCGCGGCGGCGCGGGGTCGGGGGTACGGGGGGCGGCGGCAGGGTCCGCCTGGGCGTCACCCGGCGCGTCGGGGCCGGGTGGTGTGGGGCCGGGTGGTGCGGGGTCAGGGCTCTTCGGGCGGGCGGTGGTGAGGGCGACGGCCTCGGCCTCGGTGGCCGCGCCGAGTTTGCGCATGGCCCGCTGGACGTAGCTGCGGGCGGTGGCCGGGGTGACGCCGAGGGCGGCGGCCGCCTGCGGGAGGTCGCGACCGGCGGCGAGGTGGGCGAGCTCCTTGGCCTCACGGGGCGTCAGTTTCCCTAGGGGGCGCGCCGCGTCCTGGTCGGGGCGGGTGGCCCGGGGTTTGCGGGGGCGGTTCTCGGGGGTGGGGGAGTCGGCGCCGGCGGGGTGTTCGGCGGTGGGTGGCGTGGTCATCAGACGCTCCGGGCCGGTGCGCCGGCGGCTTGGGGATCGGGTCTGAAAATGCGCATAAGCCAATAATCTGGGACACGGCGGCGGTTTGCTGCTTCACGGGGCATGGCGAGTCGCCTTGGCACCATGAGGCGCATGACGCAGCTGATGGGCCGTCCGATCCTGGAACTGCCCGGCGAATTGGGCGGACGCCCGTTGCCGGCCGACCTGTTGGCGGGGGTGCGGACGGCACTGGTCGGCCTGGCGGTGGTCGGGGTGCCGGTGCTCGGACTCTGGGTGGCGACGCCGTACGCGGACAACGGGGCGACCGGCGCCACCCGGTTGGCGGGGGCGCTGTGGCTGCTCGGGCACGGCGCGCCGGTGTTGCGGGGGGACGCGGGCGCCCCGCTGACCGTCACCCCGCTGCTGCTGGGCGTGCTGGCGGTGGCTCAGCTGTACCGGGCCGCCGCCGCGGTGGCGTCGCGGCGCGGGCCCCGGCCGCGCTGGGGCGGCCCGGCGGCGGTCTGGGCGGGCTACTGCGCGGTCGCGGTGGCGGTGGTGCTGCACTGCACGGGCGCCGGGCTGTTCCGGGCCAGGGTGCTGCCGGACGTCCTGGTGGTGGGGTTGCTGGCCGGGCTGGCGACGGCGGCGGGCGCGCGTTCGGCTCGGGCCGCCGGCCCCGACGCCCCGCCCCGCCGCCTGGCGTGGCCGCTGCTGGACCGGCTGCCCGCCCCGCACAGACACGCCCGCGGCGCGGCGGCGGTGCGCCGCGCGGTGCGGGCGGCCGGGGCGGGGCGGGTGGCGGGGGGCTGGGTGCTGGTTGCGGGGGGGGCGGCGCTGGACGCG
>NZ_JBHWIJ010000509.1:0-2780 GCF_042732255.1 Kitasatospora sp. NPDC059803
ACGGCCGCATCGTCGACGAACTCCACCACCCCACCGCCGACACCGTCCTGGACCGCATGCGCCGCTTCGACGCCAAGGGCCGCACCAGCTAGAGCCACCCGCCAGCCCCGCGCCCCCGACCTTCGAGAACCCCCAGGACTGACACCCCCTCATGTACCGCACCGCTTTGCGCAACGTGCTGGCCCACAAGGGCCGACTGCTCATGACGGCGCTGGCCGTCATGCTCGGCACCGCCTTCGTCGCCGGCACCATGGTCTTCTCCGACACCTTCGGCAACGCGCTCAGGACCCAGAACTCCAAGAGCTACACCGACATCGCCGTCACGGTCAGCGACCGCGACGCCGCCCGCCAGGCCTACGACCACACCGGTGAGGACTCCGAGGGCCCGGCCCTCACCGAGGAGATCCGCAAGGCGGTCGCGGCACTGCCCGGCGCCGCCGAGGCGCGTGGCGTGGTCAGCGGCTTCGCCGGCATCGCCGACAAGAAGGGCGCGCTGATCGGCAACGGCTTCTCCACCACCGGCACCAACTACGTGCCGGGCGCCGACGGCACCGACCCGCGCTACCCGCTGGTCGACGGCCGCGGCCCGCACGGCTCGGGCGAGATCGCACTGGACACCAAGACCGCCGAGAAGGGCGGCTACCAGGTCGGCGACACCGTCCGGGTCGCCGTCAACGGCCCGGTGATGAAGCTCAAGCTCACCGGCACCCTGACCACCAACGACCCGCGTGTGCTGGCCGGCGGCTCGCTGGCCGCCTTCGACACCGCCACCGCCCAGCAGCTCTACCTGAGCCCGGGCCGCTACGCCGAGCTGGACGTCAAGGGCAAGCCGGGCGCGGACGACACCGCGCTGCTCGCCGCCGTCAAGCAGACCGCCCCGCAGGGCGACTCGATCGAGGCGAAGACCGGGCGCGAGCTCGCCGCCGAGCAGGACCGGATGATCCAGCAGGGCACCAAGGTCCTGAGCACCTTCCTGATGGTCTTCGCCTTCATCTCGCTGTTCGTCGGCATCTTCATCATCGCCAACACCTTCACCATGCTGGTCGCCCAGCGCACCAAGGAACTCGCACTGCTGCGGGCGATCGGCGCCAGCCGCAAGCAGATCACCCGCTCCGTGCTGGTCGAGGCACTGCTGGTCGGCCTGCTCGCCTCGGCGGCCGGGCTGCTCGCCGGCATCGGGATCGGCGCCGGCATGCAGACGCTGGTCAGCGCGATGGACGACACCATGCCGCAGGGCTCGCTGGTGATCAAGCCGCTCACCATCGCGGTGACCCTGCTGGTCGGCGTCCTGGTGACGGTGCTGTCCGCCCTGCTGCCGGCCGTGCGCGCCTCCCGGATCGCCCCGGTGGCCGCGATGAGCTCGACCGAGCAGCCCGCCACCCAGAAGAGCCTGCTGGTCCGCAACACGATCGGCCTGCTGTTCACGCTGGCCGGCGCGGGCTCCCTGGCCGCGGGCGCGGGCGGCAAGGAGTACAAGCTGGTCGGGCTCGGCGCGGGCACCCTGCTGATCGGCGTGTTCGTGCTGACCCCGCTGCTGGCCAGGCCGCTGATCGCGCTGTTCGCCCCGCTGCTGCGCAAGGTCTACGGCACGCCGGGCAAGCTGGCCCAGGAGAACGCGATCCGCAACCCGCGCCGGACGGCGGCCACCGCCTCGGCACTGACCATCGGCGTCACCCTGATCACCGCGCTGACCGTGGTCGGCGCCTCGGTGAACAAGGCCGTCGACGCGGCGACCGCGGACGACCTCAAGGCCGACTACACCGTCGCCATGCAGAACGGCTCGAAGCTCTCCCCCGAGGTCGCCGGCCAGATCGCCAAGGCGCCCGGCGTCAGCGCCATGAGCGTGATGCGCGAAGTCCGGGTGACGACCGACAAGGGCGACTCCGACTACGAGTTCCTGACGGGCGTCGACGCCGCGACCATCGACCAGTTGGCCACCGTCAAGGTCAAGGACGGTTCGGCGGACGCCCTCAAGCAGGGCAAGCTGATGATGAGCTCGGGCACCGCCCAGCGCCTCGGCTTCAAGGTCGGCGACACCATGGCCGTCACCTACCCGGGCGGGGCCAAGGGCTCGCTCACCGTCGGCGCCGTGCTGGAGGCCAACAGCGCGCTGGCCAACATCGTCGCCCCGGACAACGTGGTGGGCCCGCACGCGCTGCCCGGCTCCGGCCCGGCGAAGGTCCTGGTGAAGGGCGCCAACGGCGCGGACGAGAAGCTGAAGCAGGCGCTGCGCGACGCGACCGGCGGCAACCCGCTGATCGCCGTCAAGGGCGAGAAGGACATCAAGGCGGAGAACCGTCAGCTGATCACCGGCATGCTGAACATGATGTACGGGCTGCTCGGGATGGCCGTGGTGATCGCGGTGCTCGGCGTGGTCAACACCATGGCGATGTCGGTGTTCGAGCGGCGCCGGGAGATCGGCATGCTGCGGGCGATCGGCCTGGACCGGATCGGCATCCGCCGGATGGTCCGGTTGGAGTCGCTGCTGATCGCGCTGTTCGGCGGCGCGGTCGGGATCGGGCTCGGGATCCTGGTGGCCTGGGCGGGCACCCGCACGATGGCGGACTCGCTCAAGAACATCACCACCGTGGTGCCGCCGCTGCAGATCCTCGGCTTCCTGGTCGCGGCCGCGGTGATCGGCCTGCTGGCCGCCCTCTGGCCGGCCCACCGGGCCGCCCGGATGGACATCCTGGGCGCGATCAAGAGCGAGTAGGCGCCCCCCGCAAGCGCGGGCGGGGGCGCCGGCGCGGGCGCGCCGCCCCCGGGTGGTGATCGCCGAC
>NZ_JBHWIJ010000510.1:0-2758 GCF_042732255.1 Kitasatospora sp. NPDC059803
GCGCGGGCCCGGTCAGGCCTTCTTGACCACGCTCGACTTGAGCTGCATCGCGCCGAACCCCTCGATCCGGCAGTCGATGTCGTGGCCGTCGACGCCGTCGACCAGACGGATGTTGCGGACCTTGGTGCCCGCCTTGATGCCGGAGACGCTGCCCTTGACCTTGAGGGCCTTGACGACGGTCACGGTGTCGCCGTCGCTGAGCACGTTGCCGACCGCGTCCCGGATCACCCGCTCGCCCGGGCCGGCCGGTTCGGCGGCGCCGCCTGCCGCGGGCATCCACTCGTGGCCGCACTCCGGGCAGACCATGAGGGCGTTCATCTCATAGGTGTACTCGCTGGAGCACGACGGGCACGGGGGGAGGTGGTCGCTCATGCGCGCGGGCTGTCCTCTCAGGTCGGGCCGGGGGTCGGCGGCTCGCCAGCATGTATGAAGTTGAAGAATTTTTCAAATCGCTTGTTCGAGGGCATCCGACCGCGGACGGTGACGTTCCCGGCAGGGCGCGCGCGGGCCGTGGACGCCGGTGCCCGATGACTGGTATCCAGGCCACTGGCAGCGCGACCGGCGGCCGGCCGGCGCCCACCGCCCCCTGCGGGCTCACCAGCCCACGGACGGAAGGGTGTTGAGACCGGGCCGGGACGTACAACCAGGAAAGCGGAGACGATGCGCAGAGTTCTGATCGTCGGCGCCGGGCAGGCCGGCCTCCAACTGGCCCTGGGGCTCCAGGCCCACGGCTACGACGTGACGGTGATGACCGACCGCGACGCGGACGCGGTCCGCAGCGGCCGGGTGCTGTCCACCCAGTGCATGTTCGACGCCGCACTGCGGACCGAACGCGACCTCGGCCTGGACCTCTGGGCGGACGCCGCACCCCGGATCGAGGGCCTCGGAGTCTCCGTCGCCGGGCCGCAGTCCGCGCGGGTGATCGACTGGGTCGGGCGCCTGGACGCGCCCGCGCAGTCCGTCGACCAGCGGCTGAAGATGCCCGCCTGGCTGGAGACCTTCGCCGGGCGCGGCGGCCGGGTCGTGGTCCGCCCGGTGACCGTCGGCGACCTCGAACACCTCTCCGGCTCCTACGACCTGGTCCTGGTCGCGGCCGGAAAGGGCGACCTGGCCGCGATGTTCGAGCGCGACCACGAGCGCTCCCGGTACGACCGGCCGCAGCGCGCGCTGGCCGCCAGCTACGTGTACGGGCTCGGCCCGCGCCCCGAGCACGACTTCCCCGCCGTCCGCTGCAACGTGGTGCCCGGCATCGGCGAACTGTTCGTGATGCCGGCGCTGACCGCGGCCGGCCCGTGCGACATCCTGCTCTGGGAGGCCGCCCCGGGCGGCCCGGCGGACGCCTTCGACGGGGTCCGCGACCCGGCCGAACACCTGCGGGTGACGCTCGACCTGATGAAGGCCTTCACTCCTTGGGAGTACGACCGCGCCCGGGCCGGAATCGAACTCACCGACGCCGGCGCCACCCTCGCCGGGCGCTTCACCCCCGCCGTCCGCCACCCGGTCGGCGAACTGCCCGGCGGCGGAGCGGTGCTGGGCGTCGCGGACGTCGTCGTCCTCAACGACCCGATCACCGGCCAGGGCTCCAACAACGCCGCCCGGTGCGCGGCCGGCTACCTCGACGCGATCCTCGCCCACGGCGACAAGCCGTTCGACCGCGACTTCATGCGGGCCGCCTTCGACCGCTTCTGGCAGGCCGTGCGCCCCAGCACCGTCTGGAGCAACGCGATGCTCGCGCCGCCGCCCGAGCACGTCCTGCACCTGCTCGGCGCCGCCGGTCAACTCCCGCCCGTCGCCGACCGGTTCGCCAACGCCTTCAACGACCCGGCCGACCTGGAGCAGTGGTTCCTCGACCCCGCGAAGGCGGCCGCCTACCTGGAGTCGTTCACCCCGCAGGACTGACCGCAGCGGATCGGCCGGGGCGGATCGGCCGGGGCGGATCGGCCGCAGCGGGCCGGCCGGGGCGCCCGAGCGGACGGCGGGCCCCGGCCGCCATGGGGGCGGTGCACCGGAGCGCCGGTCACGGCTCGCTCAAGTGCGGCTGAGGCAGGAGCCGGTGTTGCGCCCGGCGAGGTGGGCATCCGGCCAATCTGCCGAGCGCCCGGGTCCGGCGCGGCCGGTCGCGGCCTAGAGTCGCCAGTGGGCGGCGCGACGCCGGGGTCAGGACGATCCGCGTGCGCCGCCGCACCCCCGGGGGCCGGCACACCCCTCGGCCCCCACGCCTGCACAAGCGCACCTCGGCCTCGTCCGCCACCCCAAAGGAGTCCGATATGTCCGACATCGCCATGTCCGCGTCCACATCCACCCCGGGCCTCGACCTCCAGGACCTGGACCTCAGCGAGCTGACCGTCACCGCGCTGCGCGACACCGTCGCCCTGCCGGAGAACGGCGGCTCCTGGGGGTCCTGCTCCTGCCAGGCCTCGTCCTCCTGCGCCCAGCCGAACCTGCCCGGCGCGGACTCGTTCTGACCATCCGTCAATTCATCTCGAACATCCGGGAGACCACATGTCGGACCACTTCGAGGACGTCCTCGCCCTCGACGACCTCGACCTCGGCGAGCTGACCGTCACCGCGCTGCGCGACACCGTCGCCCTGCCCGAGACGGGCGCCTCCGGGGCACCCAGCTCCAGCTCCTGCGGATCGTCCTCCTGCGCCGCTCCGCACCCGCCGACCCAGACCTTCTGAGCCCGGCGTCGCCAAGTCCCCGTTGAACAGCGAGTGTCGCCTGTCTCTAAAAAACAACTCACTCTCCCGCCTATAG
>NZ_JBHWIJ010000511.1:0-2742 GCF_042732255.1 Kitasatospora sp. NPDC059803
GTCCTCGACCGTCCGGGGCTCCGGCGTATCCCGGTCCCACCGGGGCACGGCTGTCGGTGGTGCGTGCAAGGATGCTCGCGCGCACAGGGGCGAGGCGAAGGGGGCCAAGGCATGGAGACCAGCCGGTTCACGGGCGAGGACCCGCACGGGCACCAGCACGCGGTGAAGGTCGTCTCGGGGCGGAACAACACCCGGCGCGTGGTCTGCGAGAGCTGCGGCTACCGCAGGTCGGCGGCGTTCGGCGCGCAGGCGAAGGCCTCCCAGCACCTGTCGCAGACGCACGAAGCCGGGTACGTCCGGCAGGAGTTCGCGCCGGGCCCGTGGATCGCCGCGGCCGTCGGGCTGGTCGCCTTCATCGTCTTCCTCTGCGTGTACGGGACATAGGCCCTGTCCGGCCGCACACGACACCGCCCCGCCCGGCGGGGTGCCGGACGGGGCGGGGCGGTTCGCCGAACGAAGGGGTCAGGCGGCCGGCTTGGCGGCGACGGGCTTCGCCTTGCCGCTGAACAGGCCGAAGAACACGGCGAGGGTCGGCACCAGGTAGAGCAGCCAGACCACGAGCTGCAGCACCGTCGGGTCCGGCTGGAAGTTGAACACGCCCTTGAGCAGGGTGCCGTACCAGCTGTCCTTGGGGATGGTGCTGCTGATGTCGAAGGCCACGCTGTGCAGGCCGGGCAACCAGCCCGCCTCCTGGAGGTCGTGCACGCCGTAGGCGAGCACGCCGGCCGCGACGACCACCAGCATCGCGCCGGTCCAGGTGAAGAACTTGGCCAGGTTGATCTTCAGCGCGCCCCGGTAGAACAGCCAGCCGAGCACCACCGAGGTGAGCAGGCCGAGCGCGGCGCCGATCAGCGGGTTGTAGCCGTCGTTGGTGGCCTGCACCGCCGACCAGATGAACAGCGCGGTCTCCAGGCCCTCGCGGCCGACCGCCAGGAAGCAGGTGACCACCAGGGCCGTGGTGCCCATGGCGATGGCCGCGTCCAGCTTGCCGTGCAGTTCGGTCTTCAGGTGCCGGGCGGTGCGGCGCATCCAGAACACCATCCAGGTGACCAGCCCGACCGAGATGATCGACAGCGAGCCGCCCAGCGCCTCCTGGGCCTCGAAGGTGAGCTGCGACGAGCCGAACTGCAGCACGGCGCCGAAGACCATGCTGAGCACCACGGCGGAGGCGACGCCGATCCACACCGGCGGCAGCTTGTCCCTGCGGCCGGTCTTGACCAGGTAGGCGATCAGGATGCAGACGACCAGGCTGGCTTCGAGGCCTTCGCGCAGGCCGATCAGGTAGTTGCCGAACACGGCACTCTCCTCGGGGGGTTGAACGGGGCGGGGGATCAGCCGAAGAGCGCTTGGCCCCACCACTCCCCGGGCTTGCGGACGCCCGCCGGGCAGGCGAAGTGGGCGGAGCCGACGTGCTGGATGTACTCGTTGAGCTTGTCGCCGGCCGCGAGCCGCTGCTGGAGCGGCACGAAGGCCTTGCGGGTGTCGCGCTGGTAGGCGAGGAAGAACAGGCCGGCGTCCAGGCGGCCGAGGCCGTCGGTGCCGTCGGTGAAGGAGAAGCCGCGGCGCAGAATCATCAGGCCGTTGTTGGCGTCCGGGTGGGCCAGCGCGACGTGCGAGCCGGCGGGCATCGCCTTGAGGTCCGGCGCGTCGTGCTCCTTGACCTTGCCGTAGGGGGCGCCCTCGCCCTTGGTGCGGCCGAAGGTGTCCTCCTGGTCCTTGAGCGAGGCGCGGTCCCAGGTCTCGATGTGCATCCGGATCCGCCGGGCGACCAGGTAGGAGCCGCCGGTCATCCACTCGGGGCCGTCGCCGGGGGCGGCCCAGACGTGCTCGGCCAGCCCGGCGCCGTCGGTGCCCGCGATGTTGTGGGTGCCGTCCTTGAAGCCGAGCAGGTTGCGCGGGGTCTGGGCGTCCGGGGTGGTGGAGGAGGTCTTGCCGAAGCCGAGCTGGGACCAGCGGATGTTGACGGTGCCCATGCCGATCCGGGCCAGGTTGCGGATCGCGTGCACGGCGACCTGCGGGTCGTCGGCGCAGGCCTGGACGCAGAGATCGCCGCCGCTGCGCAGCGGGTCGAGCTTGTCGCCCTTGAAGTTCGGCAGGTCGATCAGGGCCTCGGGGCGCTTGGCACGGAGGCCGAAGCGGTCGACGCCGTCCTGGTCGAACAGGGTGGGGCCGAAGCCGATGGTGAGGGTGAGCCGGGAGGCGGGCAGGCCGAGGGCCTCGCCGGTGTCGTCCGGCGGAGCCTCGGGCAGGCCGCCGGCGGCGCCGGTGCCGACCTCGCGGCCGCCGGTCATCGCGGCGGCGGCCTTGGTCCACTCCTTGAGCATCTTGACCAGCGACTCGCGGGTCGCCTTCTCGGAGACGTCGAAGGCGGCGAAGTGCAGGCGGTCCTGGACCGGGGTGGCGATGCCGGACTGGTTCTCGCCGTAGAAGGGCACCTCGGCGCCGGTCTGGGCGGCCGGGGCCGGGGCCTGGTCGTCCTGCCGGGTGGCGGCGGCGACCGAGCCGACGGCGGCGGCGCCGAGCGCGACGCCCGCGCCGGCCCAGCCGATCACGGCCCGTCGGCTGACGGCGCCACCGGCGGCAGCGGCGGCAGCGGCGGCAGCGGCCGGGGCGTTTGCGGTGCCCTCGGGGTTCTCGGGGTTCTTGGTGCCCTTGGCGTTCTCGGCGTCCATCGGCGGGCGGATCCTTCTCTGTGCTGACTCACCGATGCCGTTGGGGGGGCGCGGGGGCGGCACCGGCGCT
>NZ_JBHWIJ010000512.1:0-2703 GCF_042732255.1 Kitasatospora sp. NPDC059803
GGAGTTCGTCGTGGGTGCCCTGCTCGGCCACGACGCCGCCCTTGTCCATGACGTAGATCCGGTCGGCGTGGCGGACGGTGGAGAGCCGGTGGGCGATGACGACCATCGTCCGGTCGACCGCGAAGCCGCGGAGCGTGCGCTGGATGGCGGCCTCGGTCTCGTTGTCCACGGCGGAGGTGGCCTCGTCGAGGATCACGACCGGCGCGTCCTTGAGGATCGCGCGGGCCAGGGCGATCCGCTGCCGCTGGCCGCCCGAGAGCGCGGCGCCGCGTTCGCCGATCACCGTGTCGTAGCCGTCCGGCAGCGTCGCGATGAAGGTGTGCGCCTCGGCCGTCGCGGCCGCTTCGACGACGGCCTCGTCGGAGGCGTCGAAGCTGCCGTAGCGGATGTTGTCGGCGATGCTGCCGTCGAAGAGGAACGGGTCCTGGGCGACGAACCCGATGGCGTTGCGCAGGTCGCGGCGCGGCACGTCGGACACGTCCCGCCCGTCGAGCAGCACGGCGCCGGACTCCGCGTCCTGGAAGCGCATCAGCAGCTTGGCGATGGTCGTCTTGCCGGAGCCGGTGGCGCCGACGAGGGCGGTGACCTGCCCGGCGGGGATGGTCAGCGAGAGGTTCTCCAGCGCCGGCGGCCGGCCGGGGTAGGCGAAGGTCACGTCGTCGAGGACGATCTCACCCTGGATCTTCTCGACGTCGAGCGGTCCGCCGGTGCCTTCGGCCTCCACGGGCAGGACGTGCAGCCGCTGGACCCGGTCGTAGGCGGCCAGGGTGCGCTGGTACTGGTCGACGATGCCGCCGAGCCGGCTCATCCGGAACAGCACCATCTGGGGCAGCCCGATCAACGGGCTGAACACCTCGAAGCGCAGCGTGCCGTTGAGCACCGCGCGGCCGCCGACCAGCAGGGTGCCGGCCATCGAGGCGGTCGTGCAGGCCCGGACGGTCTCGGCGTGGCGGATCGTGCTCCGGTCGGTCTGGTGCCGGCTGTCCTGGGCGACCGCGCTCAACCCGTCGATGCGTTCGGCCTCGTAGTCCTCGGTGCAGAAGCTCTTGACGGTGGCACCGGCCTCCAGCGTGTTGACCAGCTGGCTGTGCAGCCGGGCCCGGTGCTCACCGGAGACGGCGTAGTCGGCCGCGACCTTCTCCTGGTAGCGGAAGGAGAGCCAGGCGATGACCGGGATGGGCAGGAACGCGATCCAGGCGATCTGCGGCGCCATCAGCAGGAACACCGGCACCAGGATGGCCAGACTGGTGCCCAGGTGCAGCACGTCGTTGGCCGAGGTCGCGAAGAACGCGCCCAGCTGACCGACGTCCTCGGTGAGCACACCGGCCACCCGGCTGGTCCGCTCGCCCTCCAGGTGCCGCAGTTCGAGGTGCTGCACGTGGGCGTACGTCCGGCTGCGCCAGTCGTGCTCGATGTCCTGGCCGAGCGCGCGCCACTGGAGGTTCGACGCGTACGACAGGCCCGCCACGGCGGCGCAGGCGGCCGCCACCAGCCCGGCCAGACCCCAGAGTTGGGCGGACGCGGTGGCCAGGCCGAGGCTGACCAGCGGCGCGGCCTCGCCCTTGATGAGCACCAGTCCCGTCCAGCCGAGGAAGGTGCCCAGCGCCATCTCCGAGACCTGGCAGGCGACCGACAGCGCGCAGGCGCGGCGCAGCCGTCGGCGGTGCGGTCCGACGATCTCCAGCAGGGGGTGGCGTTCGGCTCCGGCCCCGGACAGCTCCCGGGTCGTGTCGACCGTCCGGCGCCAGGCCTTCCGGGCGACGGCCGCGGTCGCCGCCGCCACGCCGCCCAGCGCGACCAGCTGCCTGCTCAGCGCCGACCCGCGGATCAGCGCGACACCGGCCGCCACACCGCCCCCGACGGCGAGCACGGGGCGCACGACGACGCCGCGGTCCACCCGCGGAGCCGGTTGGGCGCCGGGCCGGTCGGCCGCCTGGTGTCCCGCGCCGACCGGGCCCTGCGCGACCAGGGTGACGGCTCTGCGGACGATCCGGCCGACGTCCGCGGCACTCACCCGCGCGTCGTGCCGGACGAGGACCCCACCGGTGACCGGGCTGGCCTGCGCCTCGCTGATCCCGGGGACGCGCCGCAGGGCCGCGGCGAGGACTTCGGCCGTCCGGGGCCGCCCGACGACCAGCTTGACGTCCCAGCGCTGCCGGCCCGGAATGACCGAACGCGGGCGCACGTCCACGTCCACGGAGCGGTATCCGGCTGCGGCACCCAGCAGAGAGGGCATGTGTACGATCACCTGTTTGCGGAGGTCGCGAGGAAACCGTCACGGGCAGGACGGGATCGCTGCGACGAAGTGGGAATTCTTGAGGGGAAACTGCTGCTACCGAGGCCCGCAGCCGACCGCCGCGCGGAAGCCTCATTCCGAATCGACCGGAATGTGCGCTCACGCGGCGGCCGGGTCGCCGGGCGGGCCTTCAGCTCACCTTGCCCGCGCCGGCGCCCACGCGGATCTTCGGGCTCCTCGCCTCGGCTTCGGCCCTGGCGGCGGCCTCGTCCTTCCCGCTGCTCGGGGCGGCGCCCTCGGCGGCGCGCTGGCCGTCACCCGAGGGCGCTGCGCCGTCGCCGGCGGAGACCTGCGCCGCCACCACCTCGGGGGGCCCCCCGGGGGCCGGGTGGGGGGGGGGTTGGTCGGGCGCGGGGGGGGCCGTGATATCACGCAGAACGTGGCCCACCGCCCGTGTGTTGTCGCCA
>NZ_JBHWIJ010000513.1:0-2699 GCF_042732255.1 Kitasatospora sp. NPDC059803
CTGGCGGCCCTCCGGCCCGGGTGGGCGCCGCCCGCGCTGCGCGGCGCGCTCCAGACCCCCCAGCCTCTTCCCTCCGCCCCCCACCCCCGGCGGGGGGGGCCCTTTCGTATGCCTGCGCCTACTGCGCGGCGGTCTCGCGCTGCTTGCGCCAGCGGATGCCGGCCTCGATGCTGTGCTTGATGTTCATCGAGGCCGGCATCCTCACGCTCAGCTCGCGGTTTCCCGCTGCTTCCTCCATCGGATGCCGGCCTCGATGAAGCCGTCGATGTCGCCGTCCAGCACGCCCTGCGGGTTGCCGACCTCGTACTCCGTCCGGACGTCCTTGACCATCTGGTACGGGTGCAGCACGTAGGAGCGCATCTGGTTGCCCCAGGAGCTGCCGCTGTCCTTGAGCGCGTCCATCGCCGCCCGCTCCTCCTGGCGGCGCCGCTCCAGCAGCTTCGCCTGGAGGACGTTCATCGCGGACGCCTTGTTCTGGATCTGCGAGCGCTCGTTCTGGCAGGAGACCACGACACCGGTCGGAAGGTGCGTGATGCGCACCGCCGAGTCGGTGGTGTTGACGCCCTGGCCGCCGGGGCCGGAGGCGCGGTAGACGTCGATCCGCAGGTCGCCCTCGTCGATGTCGACGTGGTCGGACTGCTCGACGACCGGGAGCACCTCGACACCGGCGAAGGAGGTCTGCCGGCGGCCCTGGTTGTCGAAGGGCGAGATGCGGACCAGGCGGTGGGTGCCCTGCTCGACCGACAGGGTGCCGTAGGCGTACGGCGCCTTGACCGTGAAGGTCGCGGACTTGATGCCGGCCTCTTCGGCGTACGAGGTGTCGTACACCTCGGTGGGGTACCCGTGCCGCTCGGCCCAGCGCAGGTACATGCGCATCAGCTGCTCGGCGAAGTCGGCGGCGTCGACGCCACCGGCCTCGGCGCGGATGTTGATCAGCGCCTCGCGGGCGTCGTACTCGCCGGACAGGAGGGTGCGGACCTCCAGCTCCTCGACCGCCTTCTGGAGGGAGACGAGTTCGGACTCGGCCTCGACCCGGGTGTCCGCGTCGTCCTCGGCCTCGGCCAGCTCGAACAGCACGCCCAGGTCGTCGATGCGGCTGCGCAGGCCCTCGACCTTGCGCAGTTCGCCTTGGAGGAAGGAGAGCCGGCTGGTCACCTTCTGCGCGTTCGCGATGTCGTCCCACAGGTTGGGGGCGCCTGCCGCCTCCTCCAGGACAGCGATGTCGGCCCGGATCTTGTCCAGGTCGAGGACGGCCTCGATCGACCCCATGGTCGTTTCGAGGTTCTTGAGCTCTTCGGAAGGATCGACGGCTGCCACGCCCCCAGGGTAATGGTTCCGGGGGTGGTCATGACGACACCGGGGTCCTCCGGCTCTCGCGGTACCCGCCCGACGGCCCGCTACGGCGCCCGCGGGGCCGTGCCGGACACCGTCGGACGGGCCGGGTGACCGGCGTCCGGGGCGGTGGCCGCGAAGGCCGTCCAGGCCGCGGCGGCGCCCGCCAGCAGCAGGACGGTGGCCAGCAGGACGGCCAGCACCCGGCGGCGGCGCAGCAGCGCCTGCCGGTCCCGGCGGTGCCCGGTGCCCGGGGCGGTGCGCTGGGCACGGGACTCCGCGGCGTACGCGGCCAGCTCGTCCGCGGAGGGGCGGCGCAGGCTGGTGTGGGTGTCCCGGGTGGAGTCGGGGGCGACGCCGGGCACCAGCGGGACGGCCGGGCCCCGGCGGCGCTTGTGGATTCCCGGGCCGGCGTCCACCTCGGCGTACACGGCCTCACCGGGGGTCAGCGCCTCCTCCGCCGGGGCGCGGCCCTGGGAGGGCACGGCCAGCACCGGCAGGCCGGCCAGCGAGGGCAGCTGCTCGCGCAGCCGGGCCGCCAGCTCGGCGGCCCGCAGCCGGGAGGCCGGGGCCTTGGCCAGGCACTCGGAGATGATCCGCCACAGCCCGTCCGGCAGGCCGGGGATCGGCGGCACCTGCTCGGTGACGTGCCGGCGCAGCACCGCGCCGGTGTGGCCGCCGCCGAACGGGGTGAACCCGGCCAGCAGCTCGTACAGCACGGTGGCGAGGGCGTAGATGTCGACGGCGGCGCGCGGCTCCAGGCCCTCGATGATCTCCGGGGCGAGGTAGTCGGGGGTGCCGATGATCCGGGTGGCCCGGGTGCGGCGCGGGGCGTCGACCAGGCGGGCCACGCCGAAGTCGGTGAGCTTGGCGCGCGGGGCGCCGCCGGGGCCGGGGGCGGCGGCGAGGTCGAGCAGGACGTTCTCCGGCTTGACGTCGCGGTGGACGATGCCGGCGGCGTGCGCGGCGGCCAGGCCGTCGGCGACGTCCGCGATGACCGAGGCGGCGGTCTGCGGCGGGAGCGCGCCGTCACGCTCCAGCCGGGAGCGCAGGTCGGTGCCCTGGACCAGCTCCATCACCAGGGCGAGGTCGCTGCCGTCCACGACCATGTCACGCACGCCGACCACCCGGGGGTGGTCGAGGCTGGTCAGCGCGGCGCGCTCCTGGACGAAGCGGCCGACCAGCACCTGGTCGGCGGCCAGGTCCTCGCGCAGCAGCTTGACCGCCACCGGGCCGTCGGGCCCCTCACCGAGCCAGACCGTCCCGGCCGAACCCCGGCCGATCACCTGGTGGACGGTGTACCGGCTGCCGATCTTGCGTGCCAATGCTGCTCCGTGGGCGGCGCGGTAGCGCGCCCGGGGGTCCTG
>NZ_JBHWIJ010000514.1:0-2631 GCF_042732255.1 Kitasatospora sp. NPDC059803
CCCGGCGTACCGGCCGGCAGCGGCCGCAGGGCGCCGTCGAGCACGTACAGCCGGACGTTGCCGGCGGGCCGGCCGATGACCGGGAGCGGACTCGACCCCACGGAGGCGACCACCGGGTTGACAGTGCACTCGGACGGCCCGTAGAGGTTGAGGCAGGAGACCCCGTCCGCCGCCCGCAGCTCTCCCCACAGCCGCTCCGGGACGGCCTCGCCACCGGCCGCGACCAGCCCCGGACGCCAGTTCTGGTCGCCCAGGAGCCCGTGGGCGACCAGGACGTGCAGGTAGGAAGGGGTGGCTTCGATGTAGTCCAGCTCGCGGCGCGCCGCGTAGCCGACGAAGGCGTCGGGGTCGGTCCAGGTCTCGTAGTCCAGGACGTGCAGCTCGTGGCCCGCGAACAGGGCGAGCAGCTGGTTCCACGAGGCATCGAACGACACCGACGTCGTCAGGGCCACCCGCAGTCGCTGCCGTCCGCCCGTCACCGGCGGAAAGTGGACCTGCCGGAGGTCGGTGAGCAGGTTGAGCAGGCCGCCGTGGGTCGGCACCACGCCCTTGGGCCGGCCGGTGGAGCCGGAGGTGAAGATGACGTACGCCGGGTGGCCCGGGTCGACGGCCGCCATCGGGTCAGCCGCTGACAGACCACTCACCAGGTCGGCCGTCGCCGGGTCGTCGACGACCAGCCGGTCGACGGAACCCTCCCCCGGCAGCCGGCCCTCGCTGAGGGTGTCGGTCACCACCAGGGCCGGGCACGCGTCATCGAGCAGGAGGGCGATCCGGGCGGCCGGGTATTCGGGATCGAGCGGGACGTAGGCCGCCCCGGTCTTGAGCACCGCGAGGATCGCCACCACCAGTTCGGCCGACCTCGGCAGGGCGACCGCCACCAGCCGCTCCGGCCCCGCGCCCCGGGCGACCAGGGCGTTCGCCAGCCGGTTCGCCCGCTCGTCCAGCTCCGCATAGGTCAGAGAAACGTCCCCGCACACCAGCGCCACCAGGTCCGGCGTCGCCCGCACATGCTTGCGGAACAGCTCCGGCAGGGTCTCGGCCGGGAGCTCGACCGTCGGCCCGGTGCCGAGGGCCAGCAGCTCGCGCTGCTCGTCGGCCCCGATCAGGCCGATCCGGCCGAGCGGCTGCTGCGGGTCGCAGTCCGCGAGGGTGTCCAGCAGGTCGAGCAAACGCCGCTGGTGGCCGAGGAGTTCACTCTCCGTGCACACCTCCGCGCAGGCTCCGAGCTCGATCCTCGGGGCGTACTCGTCACGCCCGCCCACGGCCCAGACCGCCAAGTCGTCGGCGGAGGTCCCCAGGGGCGCGTACACCGTGGCGGGCTGCCCGGCGAAGCTCGGTTCGGAGTCGAAGGACATGATGTTGACGACCAGTGGGAACGCCGTCTCGATCGTGCCGGCCTGCCCGAGGTCCCGGAGCAGGTCCTCGCTGCGGTACCGCTGGTGCGCCAGCGCGGCGGCGACTTCCCGGTCCACCTGCTCGACCAGTTCCGACCACGGCAGGTCCGGCCGCACCGACAGACGCAGCGGCACGAGGTTCGACACCGCGCCGGGCGTCACCGCCAGCACCGGGTCGCCCACCCGGCCGGTGACGGGCAGGCCGAGCAGCACGTCCCGGGCCCCGGTGAGCCGGTGCGCGTACAGCGCGGTCGCCGCGAGCACGACCCGGGACCAGCGGACGCCCGTCCGCTGTGCCGCGGCGCGCAGCGCCTCGGGGCGCAGCGCTCCGGCCGGCGGGGTGCGCCGGAACCGGGCGGACGGGCCGCCCGGCAGGCGGTCCGACAGCCGGGTCGGCGCCGGCCGGTCGGCGAACCGTCCGGTCCAGTAGGCACGGTCGGCGAGGTACTGCTCCGAGTCGCGGTAGGCCGCGTCGCTGGCGACCAGACCGCCGAGCGAGCCGAACGGGGACGGCGGCACCGGCCGCCCCTCGGCGAGCGCCGTGTACACCTGCGCCACCCGCCGGCCCACGGCGGAATATCCGAACCCGTCCATCACCAGGTGGTGGTAGCTCTGGTAGAAGACGGACCGGTCCGGCGCCAGCGTGATCAGCGCGTAGCGGAAGAGCGGGTCGCGGGCGAGGTCCAGCGGCCGGAGCCGGTCCCGGTCCATCCACTCCCGGGCCGCCGCGAGCGGCTCGGCCTCCCCACTGACGTCGACCTGCGCGGGCTCCCACCGCGTGTGCGCGCGGACGACCTGGTGCGGGCCCTCGGCGCCGTCGACGAAGCGCACGTGCAGGGCGTCGACCTCGTCGACGACGCGGCGCAGCGCGGTCTCGAACAGGTCCGGGTCGACCGGCCCGTGGATCTCCAGGTACTCGCCGATGCGGTAGGCCGGAATCGCCGTGCGGGCCCGTTGTTCGGCCAGCCAGATCTCGCGCTGGGCCGCTGTCAGGGGAAGCGTGTCGCCGTCGCGACGGGACATGGGGGTACCTCCAGGAATGTGGGCAGGCGTGAGGACGCGCCGGGGCGCGCCGACCGCGGTGGCGTCACGCGGTCGGCGGGCGGGTGGCGGGTGGCGCGGCTGCTGCGGTCAGGCGGCGAGTTCGCCGGCCTGGAGCTGCCAGAGGGATGCGTAGAGTCCGTGCCGGGCGAGGAGTTCGTCGTGGGTGCCCTGCTCGGCCACGACGCCGCCCCTG
>NZ_JBHWIJ010000515.1:0-2620 GCF_042732255.1 Kitasatospora sp. NPDC059803
AGAGGCCTCGTGGTGTGGTTCGCCCGGACCCTGCGGATCTCGAAGTCCATCGCACCCCTTGAACTGGGGTGTTGCAACGACTCCTAGAACCCAAGGAGTTCGGCAGGGGCCCACGGTGCAGAGACCTGTAGACGGCCGGGACCTGCCGTCGACGAGTGGCAGGCCGGCCGACATCGGCTACCGTCTGCCGCCGGTCCGACGGCCCGGCCTCACCTCAGGTGTCGGGTGAAGAACTGGGCCGCGGCGTCCCCGGCGAACTGCGGGACGCCGGTGTGCCCGCCCATGTTGGCGTGCAGGGACTTCTCCTTCGAGCCGAAGGCGTCGAACAGGTCCAGGGCCGCCTGCCGGTCGTTCCCTTCGTCGTCCCACTGCAGCAGGACATGCAGCGGAATGGTGACCTGCCGGGCCTCCTCGAACATGGAGCGAGGCACGAAACTTCCGGCGAACAGAACGGCGGCCGAGATGCGCGGCTCGACCACCGCCAGCCGGACGCCGATGGAGATCACTCCCCCCGAGTACGCGACCGGGCCGCCGATGTCAGGCAGCGCGAGGAGGGCGTCCAGGGCGGCCTGCCATTCCGGGACCGCCTTGTCGACCAGCGGGAGGACGAGGGCGTCGACGATCTCGTCGCCGACCGGCTCGCCGGCCTCCATCGCCCGGCGCAGGTCAGCGCGGGCCTGCTCCACGGCGGGCCAACGGGGCCGGTCGCCGCTTCCGGGGAGCTCGATGGTGGCCGTGGCGAAGCCATCCGCCGCGGCGTGCCGGGCCCGGGCCACCAGTCGGGGGTACATCCTGCGCAGTCCGAGGGGAGGGTGGCCGAGCAGGATCAGCGGCGCCGGTGCGGATGCGGATCCGGGCGTCCACAGGATGCCGGGGATCTCGCCGAGGGTGAACTCGCGTTCGAGGACACCGTCGTCGAAACGCTGTTCAGAAGTGAAGTGCATGGTCGTGCCTTTCGGGAGGGCTCAGATACGGCGCTCCCGGACGACCTATCGCCCGACCGTGACCCCGGAGGAGAGCACCCATGTGAATACTGCGTTCACGGGTACCACCTCCTCGTTCTCTCGCACGGCCTCCGAAAACATAGCAGCGGTCGCCTCGCCCACCAAACGGGTTTTTGCGGAGCGTTCTACCGGTCGCGCCGAAAGCCGGGCCTCGTCGGACGGCTGAGCGCCACGGCGGCCTGGACGGTGTTCGCCTGGTGCTCTGCCTGGCGGGCGACGGGCAGCCAGAGCGGCTGGAAGCGCTGCTGGTACTGGGCGCACCAGTCCTGGAGGAGGTGGTCGAGTCGGGTGGTGGCCGGTGTGGTGGGTGCCTTGGCCGCCTCGGCGGCGCGGCGGAGCAGCGCGACCGCGCGGACCGGGATCCGGTGGGCCCACAGTTCGATGCCGGCGAGTCTCGCCTCGGTCATGGGCGTCGGGTGGAGGAGGCGCTGTCCGGCGGCCTGCGGGTCCCACTCGTGGGCCAGTTGCCGCGATGCCGTCAGCGGCGTGCGCGCGGCCCGGAGCAGGGCGGTGTCGTCCAGGTGGGGCAGAACTTCGTCCATCAGGTCGGTGACCAGGCGTCCGCGCTCCCGGACCTGGCCGGCGCAGGCGGTCAGGCGCGCGTAGGGGTCGTCGGCCGGGCGGGTGTCCCCGAGGTGGGCGCTGGCCCAGACCGGCGTCTCGACGATGACCGTCTCGCCGCCGTAGCACTGGGGGGCGAACCAGGTGGTGGCGCGGACGCCTCCTGTCTCCTGCTGCTGGTCGGGGTGAGGTTGGCCGGGGTGAGGTTGGCCGGTGTCGGGTTGGCCGGCGTGAGGCTGGTCGGCGTGAGGTGGCGCCAGCATTCCGGTGCTGCTTTCCTGCTGGTCGATGTGGTGCGGCGCCATCATGAAGACGCCCGGGCCCGCTTCGCGCAGCCAGAAGGCGTCGTAGGGGCCGGTCTCGACCGGGATCCCGAGTCCGGCGGCGGATTTTGCGAACGGCTCGGCGAGGCCGGCCAGATCGCAGGTCGACTGGAGGAAGGTCCCGCCGACGTCGGCGCTGTGGAGGGAGAACTGGAGGGACGGCCGGAGGTCGTCGATCAGGTCGAGGAGGATCCGGCTCTCGGGCAGTCTCCCGCCGATCGCCGGCGCCCACTCGGGCTGTTCCTCGGCGGCGGGGCGGAAGTAGTGCTCGAAGTACTCGGGCAGGCTTCGGGTGCCGGCGCCGGCCTCTGCGAGGCGTGCCCCGTCGGGGTCGAGGCAGAGCAGAAAGTTCCAGGTCACCGCCTCGTGCAGAGACGGCTGCGCGAGGACCCGGTGGGCCAGTTCCACGATGCCGGCGCGGCCGGAGAACTCGTCGGCGTGCGCACCCGTCACGATCAGCACGCTGTCGGTGGCGGTGGCGCGGCCGATCGTCAGGAGCACCAGCGGCTGGCCGGCGCGGGAGGTTCCGGCGGTGCGCACGCGGCAGAGTTCCGGGTGCCTGGCGGCCAACAGGTGTGCTGTGTCGGCGAGTTCTTCCAGCGTGGGGTGCCGGTCGTGAAGCAGGATCGCCCTGCCGGCGCTGGTCGACGTATCGGTCAACATCGGTGCCCTCCCTTGTCTGCCCGCCAGTCTCGCGCCAACGGCGGCGGCCTGCACCTCATGGTGCAGGCC
>NZ_JBHWIJ010000516.1:0-2602 GCF_042732255.1 Kitasatospora sp. NPDC059803
GTCCTCCCCTGGGAGACGGGGGCCGCGGGCGTCCCCGACTATCCTGACCAGGTCAATCCCCATCGGACCGGAGTGAACCCGTGTACTTCACCGACCGCGGCATCGAGGAGCTGCAGAACCGGCGCGGCGACGAGGAGGTCACCTTCGAGTGGCTGGCCGAGCGACTGCGCGAGTTCGTCGACCTCAACCCGGACTTCGAGATCCCCGTCGAGCGGCTGGCCACCTGGCTGGCCCGGCTCGACGACGAGGACGACGAGTGACCGGTGCGGTGCCGTTGCACTGAACCGCTGATGAGGGGCCCGGGAGGCGATCGCCTGCCGGGCCCCTCACGTATCCGCGCCCGCCCGTAGGGGGCGCCTCGGGGGCGGCTCCGGGGCGGCTCAGGGGCGGGATCCGGGACGGCACGCTTGACTTGCGCGTCACGCGATATATCGTCTTTAAAAGAGAACGCGATACATCGCGATCGGCAACGGGAGGCGGCAGAGATGAGCCAGTGGACGGTCGAGGGACCCGAGAGGATCACCATCGACGAGACGGTCCGGGCGCTGCACGTGCGGATCATCGAGGGCACGGTGAACGTGGTGGCGGCCGAGGGCCCGGCCCGCCTGGAGGTCACCGAGCTCCAGGGCGAGCCGCTGCACGTGACCCTGGTGGACGGCGTCCTGACGGTCACCTACAAGGACATCAACAGCTGGGGCGAGTTCGGCGACCGGCTCAAGTCGGTCGACGCGGTCAAGGGCTTCTTCAGCTCCTTCAAGCGCAAGCGGGTCGCCGGCGTCACCCTGACCGTCCCGGCCGACGCCGAGGTCAAGGTCGGCACCGTCTCGGCCGACGCCACCGTCTCCGGGATCACCGGGCACGTCTCGGTGCAGAGCGCCAGCGGCGACGCCACCCTGGTCGGCCTGACCGGCCGCACCGAGGCCAACACCGTCACCGGCGACGTCGACGCCCAGTCGGTGGCCGGCCAGCTCAAGGTCAACACCGTCTCCGGCCAGCTCACCGTCGTCGCCGGCACCGCCGACCGGGTCCAGGCCAACGCCGTCACCGGCGCCGTCACCCTGGACCTCGACGTCGCCAGCCCGGCCGACGTCAAGGTCACCACCGTCAGCGGCCCGGTCGTCATCCGGATCCCCTCGCTGGCCGACGCCAAGGTCGAGGCCGGCTCCACCAGCGGCGACATCTCCAGCACTTTCGACGGCCTCAAGCTCAGCGGCAGCTGGGGCGCCAAGCGCCTGTCCGGCCAGCTCGGCGACGGCCGGGGCAGCCTCGCCGTGACCACCGTCTCCGGCGGCGTCACCGTGCTGCGCCGCCCCGACCCCGAGGACGAGTCGCCGGTGGTCGTCAAGGAGCTCCCGGCCGGACTCGGCAAGCCCGACCTCACCAAGGAGGCGTGAGATGACGCCCGTGTTCGGCCACGGCCGGCTCCGGCTCTACCTGCTGAAGCTGCTCGACGAGGCCCCGCGGCACGGCTACGAGGTGATCCGCCTGCTGGAGGAGCGCTTCCAGGGCCTATACGCGCCCTCCGCCGGGACGGTCTACCCCCGGCTCGCCAAGCTGGAGCAGGAGGGCCTGGTCGCCCACAACACCGAGGGCGGCCGCAAGGTCTACCGGCTGACCGACGCAGGGCGTGCCGAACTGGAAGCCCGCCAGGGCGAGTTGGACGACCTGGAAGTGGAGATCCACGACTCCGTGGCGCAGTTGGCCGGGGCGATCCGCGAGGACGTCCGGGACAGCGCCAAGGACCTGCGCGAGGAGCTGTGGCAGGCCGCCCGGCAGGCCCCCCGGCCGGACCGCGCCGAGGGCGGGGACCCGTGGTCCGGCCCGTGGGGCGACAACGAGTCCTGGCAGCGCGCCAAGGAGGAGTTCGCCCAGTTCAAGCGGCAGGCCAAGGACCAGGCCAAGCGCGCCCGGGAGCAGGAGAAGGCCGCCAAGGCCAAGGCGAAGGCCGCCGAGGAGGAGGCCCGCAGGCTGCGCGAGCAGGCCAAGGCCTCGCGGACGGCCGCGCAGCAGGAGGCGCTGCGGATCAAGCGCCGGGTCGAGCAGCAGGTGCGCGAGCACGCCGCGAAGGGCGACTGGCCGACCGGCCTCGCCGAGGGCCTGGCCGAGCTGACCAAGGGCCTGGCCGGGCTGGCCGACGCGGCCCGCTGGGGCCAGCCGGCCGACGGGTCGGCCGAGGAGGTCACCGTCACCCGGATCGACCTGGACAAGGACGAGCCGACCACCCCGACCGCCCCGGCCGACCTGCCGCCGTGGGCGCGGACCGACCCGGCCGGCGACCCGGCCCGCGAACTGGAGCGGCTGCTCGACCGCTTCCGCGACCAGGTCCGCGACGCGGCCCGGGACGGTGGCGTGAGCAACGACAAGCTGGCCGAGGCCCGCTCGGTGCTGGGCGCGGCCGGCGAGCGGCTGAAGCGCCTGCTCGGCTGACCGGCAGGCCGCCGGACCACCGGACCACCACCGGAGCACCAGAGGAGGGCGGGTGGGTGGGGGGGGGTGCGGGGCTGCCCTGGCGCATACTGTGGCCCATAGACATTTCCCCTCCAGCAGATGTGGAGACGGATGTGGAGAGGCACAAGCGACCATGAACACAGCGGACAGCGGC
>NZ_JBHWIJ010000517.1:0-2575 GCF_042732255.1 Kitasatospora sp. NPDC059803
GGGCCCGCCCCGGCACCCGCCGGCGCTGCCCCACCCGCACCCCCCCGCGCGCCCGGGCCGTGCGCCGGCGCCCCCGCGGGCGCGGCGGCGCGGGCGGGACGCCTCCGTCACATAGGATGTCCGGCCGGAGGGGGGGCGGAACCGGCGGGGAGAGGGACAGGTGCGGGAATCACGCACGGCACGGACGGCCACCGACTACGAGTCGGCGACCGGGCGGATCGCGGGGCTGCCGCTGCGCAGGCACCACGTTCTGCTGGTGGCCTGGACGGTGCTCTGGTTCTTCCTGGTCGAGCCCAGCGGAGGCTTCTCCTGGCACTACCTGCGCCAGGGTGAGCAGCTGCTCTTCAGCGACCACCCGGACGGCGGGCTGGCGCTCTACGCCCACCACCCGGAGCTGCAGATCGGCCCGGTCAGCCTGGCCGTGGCCCGGCTCACGGCCCCGTTCTCGGCCCACACCGGCCAGCTGATCGCCGAGGCGGCGATGTCCGGGCTCGGCCTGGTGATGCTGGTCCTGATCGGTCGCACCGCCGCCCTGTACTACCTGGGCACCGGCACCAACCACCGCCGGCTCCAGCAGCGCCTGCTGATCGCCGGGCTGGCGTTCATCCCGATGTGGGTCGAGGTCTCGGTCCGCTTCGCGCACCTGGACGACGTCCTGGCGCTGTTCTTCACCACCCTCGCCGTGCACGCCCTGGCCCGCGGCAAACCCACCATGGTCGGCGTCTACCTGGCGCTGGCGGTGGATTCCAAGCCGTGGGCGATCGCCTTCGCCCCGCTGATCCTGGCGCTGCCCAGGCCCGCCTGGCTGCGCAGCGCGCTCTGGTTCGTCGGACTGGTGGCGATCGCCTGGCTGCCGTTCTACCTGGGCAATCTGGACACCCTGGCGGCCGCCAAGTTCACCATCCCCAACCAGCCGGCCTCCGCACTGCGCTGGTTCGGGGTGACCGACCCGGCCACCCCCTGGTGGGACCGTCCGACCCAGTTCGCCCTCGGCCTCGGCCTCGGCACCATCGCGGTCTGGCGCGGCCGCTGGCCGGCCGTGGTGCTGCTCGGTGCGGACGCCCGGATCCTGCTCGACCCGAGCGTCTACACCTACTACACGGCCTCGATCCTGCTCGGCACCCTGCTCTGGGACGCGGTCGGGCAGAAGCGGCTCGTCCCGTGGTGGAGCTGGATAGCGCTGGCGGCGCTGTACGGCGGGACGCTGTTCATCCCGTCCGACGCGGGCCGCGGCTTCGTCCGGCTGGCCTTCGTGGTGGTCTCCGCCGCGTACGTGCTGTTCTGGCCCACCCAGCAGACGCGCCGCCCGCGGACCCCGGCGGACGGCGAGGGGCGGCGCCGTTCCTCCCGGCGGCGCGAGCGCGTCCTGACCGGCACCGGAGCCTGACCGGCACAGGCACAGGCACAGGCACAGGCACGGGCACGGGCGCAGTCACGGCGCCGGTGCCCTCCCTCCCGAGGACGGCTTGACCCTCACGCGGCGTGAGAGCGGAGGCTGGTGGTCAGCACGAAGGGAGAACCCGGATGAGCAGCGAGGGCTACTCGGTCGGCGCCGTGGCCAAGATCGCCAAGGTGACCGTCCGCACCCTGCACCACTACGACGAGATCGGCCTGTTGTCCCCCGCGGGCCGCACCCGGACCGGCTACCGCCGCTACCAGGACGCCGACCTCGACCGGTTGCAGCAGATCCTCTTCTACCGCGAACTCGGGTTCCCCCTGGAAGAGATCGCGGCGATCCTGGACGACGACTCGGTCAGCCCGAGCGAGCACCTCCGGCGGCAGCACCGACTGCTGACCGACCGGATCAGGCACCTCCAGGACCTCGCCACAGCCGTCGAACACGCCATGGAGGCACGAAGAATGGGCATTCAGCTGAGCCCGGAGGAGAAGTTCGAGATCTTCGGCGAGGGCTACCAGGAGGAGTGGGAGCAGGAGGCCGAACAGCGCTGGGGCGACACCGCGGCCTGGGCCGAGTCGCAGCGCCGCACCGGCGGCTACGACAAGGCCGACTGGCAGCGGATCCAGACGGAGATGGCCGACCTCAACACCCGCCTGGTCGAGGCGCTCGCCGCCGGCGAACCCGCCGACGGCGTCGCCGCCACGGACCTCGCCGAGGCGCACCGGCAGCACATCTGCCAGAACTTCTACGACTGCACGTTCACCATCCACCGCGGCCTGGCCGGGCTGTACGTCTCCGACCCGCGGTGGACCACCACCTACGAGAACCTCGCCCCGGGCCTGGCGCAGTGGCTGCACGACGCCATCCTCGCCAACGCGGACCGGCACGAGAAGGCATAGTCGCCGCCGGACGCCGGACGCCGGACGCCGGACGCCGGACGCCGGACGCCGGACGCCGGATGCCGGGCCGCGTGGCGGGGGGGCTACGCGACCCCGCGCCCGAAGGAGCGCCGGTAGGCGGTCGGGGAGGTGCGCATCACCCGGCCGAAGTGGTGGCGGAAGGTCGCGGCGCTCTCGAAGCCGACCGCCGCCGCGATCTCCTCCACCGTCCCCTCCGGTGACTCCAGCAACGGCAGGCTGGCCGCGGTGTGGGGGGGTGTGGCGCACGCGCCCACGC